>SFVX01000023.1 GCA_004561445.1 bacterium
TGTTAGAGCTCGCCGATTTCAGCCACACCTAAGTTCAGCGGAAATCGCCAAAAGCTAGTTCAAATAAAAAAGCCATTATCAAATCATATAAAACTCTCTAAACTGAATAGTAACCAGAAACTCAGTCAGGGAGGAATATGAAAAATGATAATGACTCTATAGTCAGTTTAGCACAAGCGCTCCAAGATATGAAGACAGAGCAAGGCGAAAGTTTTGACCTTGCGAAAGTCAATCTTGCGGAGCTGGAACGGAGATGCGGAATCAGCCGCGCAAAACTCCGGCGATTAAAATCCAACAATTTCAAGGAAACTCCTCACGCACTTACGGGAAGAAAAACTTTGAAGACTGTAATGTCAGGCTATGAGTCCGTGGTAAATGATTTACTCCGGCGTGGCGTTAAGAACACCTCAGTCATTTATGACCGTCTGAAAGAACTCGGCTACAAGGGAAGCCTCAGCGGAATAAAACGATATGTCGCTGCGAACAAAAGCCTGATTCCACCAGCAAGGCATGCTGTCGAAGGTCAGGGAAGCCGGGGCCTTAGATATTTCACGAAGCCTGGCGAGGCGTTCCAGATGGACTGGGGCTTTGTCAAAGTCCGTGACTATTCCGGGCTTGAATATCAGGCTGCCTGTTTTGCTATGATCTGCCATCACTGCGGAATGAAATACATCGAATTCTTTCCGAACGCTAAGCAGGAGAACCTCTTCATCGGAATGATTCATGCGTTTCAGTACATGGGAATTCCTCAGAAAGTCCTTACGGACAACATGAAGTCCGTCGTAATCAAGAGGGATTTTGAAGGCCGGCCGGTCTGGAATCACGACTATGAGGCGTTCATGAAGGCTGTCGGATTCGAGACAAAACTCTGCAAACCGCGTCATCCTTTCACGAAAGGCAAAGTTGAGCGTCTCGTCCGGTTCGTCAAGGAGAACTTCATTGCTGGCCGTCAGTTCGTGAACGTCACTGACCTAAATGAACAGGCTCTGCAATGGTGCAATGACAAGAACTCTCTTTACAGAAAAGAAATCGATGGCTTTCCTGTTGTAGTCCATCAGGACACCTGTCGCAAAAACTGCCTTCCGCTTCAAGAGGATCCTGCAATACTGCTTTATCTGTTTCCGGAACGAAAAATCAGCTTTGACGGCTTCATCACCTATGAAGGGCGTCGGTTCGGTGTTCCGTATTCCTATGGCCAGAGCATCGTACGTGTAAACAGAACTGACAGAATCCTGTCAATTTATTCTGACGACATGACAAAATGCCTTGTCACTCACAATGTGACATGGAGCAGAAGGGATTCGTTCTGCCATGACCAGTACGTAAAACCGGAACAGCCGGAAGAATTTCCTACGGCGCCAGTAAAGGCAATCGTGCAGCAGGCTCTTGAGGATGATACTGCTGACGGATTCAACAAATTTAATTTCGAGTGATGATATTATGGATGATACAAAACTAAACCTTATAATGCGCTGCTTTGACAGTCTAAAAGTAAAGATGACGGAGGAAGAGCTTTCGACCTTCATCCTGGACAATGATTTTTCAAACACGGACATTGATGCCGTTCTGAGAATGTTTTCATTCCTTGAGAAACGTAGCAACGAGGCTTCGATTCAGATGATGCTTCGGCTAAGCAAGCTGCCTTTGAAATCCCCGAAGACATTCGCGAACTTTGATTTCAGTCAGGTTCATGGCAAGAATGTCAGCCAGCTAGAGGGCTTGCAGTCGCTCTTCACGCTGTATTCGCACAAGAATGTTGCTCTGATTGGCCCTGCGGGTACCGGAAAGACGCACATTGCAATGGCTTACGGCTACGAATGCTGCCAGCACAAGCTCAAGACCTACTTCATTAAGATGTCCGAGCTGAACGACATGTTTACACAGGCTCGTGCCTACGGCCGGAGCGGAAGAGTCATCTCAAATCTTGTGAAACCGTCGTGTTTGATTATTGATGAGGTCGGACACTGTGTCTTTGACAAGGAAAATACGAGGATGTTCTTTGACCTCGTTGACCGTCGCTACAACAAGGAGGGCCCGTACACAATGATTTTTACCAGCAACAAGCAGCCGTCTCAGTGGAAGCAGAACTTCAACGAAGACGATTCCCTGCTTTGCGCCCTGGACAGAATCTTTGATGATGCCCTGATTTTCAACCTTCGCGGCAACAGTTACCGCGGAAAGGAATGTGAATCTTATTCTCTGACAACGCTCAGAGGAAAAGCAACCAACGCCGAGCTTCCGGCAGTAAAATAAAACTATGTTTCAAGAGACTGAGTTTCTGGTCATTTCTCTTGGACTAATATTTGGTTTTTCTTGGTGAACTATCTGTGGTTAATTCAGGCGAACTCTAATA
>SFVX01000024.1 GCA_004561445.1 bacterium
AAGAAATAAACGCTCCTGTTTGTACTTGCAATGGTAACTGTTCCGTGTCTGAAACAGTTGAACCGGAAAATTTGAATAACTGTTGTCAAGACATACAAGGCAGAATTTGCTGTATCAAGGTATTAGGTTCAGGGTGTTGTCATGCTCTTTATGAGAACACACAATCCGCCGTTAAAGCAATGGGGATTTCCGTAGAAGTAGAATATATTACGGACTTGAAAAAGGTTATGGAATATGGCGTTATGAGTGTACCTGCTCTTGTTGTCAACAACAAAGTAGTATCTACGGGGAAAGTGCTGAAAACAGAAAACGTGCAAAAACTGTTACAAAAAATCGTTTCCGAAAAATAAATTTAATATCAAATTTACGCCTTATTATCAATAATTCAAATAGCGATTTAATGCTATGTAAAACAACAAAACTGCCGAATGTAGGCAGATAAAACGGCGGTTTTGAAATATTTACTCAAAACCGCCGTTTTCTTTTTGAAAAATAAGATAACGGGGGGTGTATTAAAGTCGCCCTTTTTTGAGGATACGGCGGTATCAAGGAGGTATCGCCATGTCCTTTTTCTATATCGCCATATCTTTTAGCTTATCAAAAAAAGCCCGACCGCCGCCGGGAACACTTCTACCCTCATATATGAACTGTCAAATCATCTAAATACCGCTTACAATTCCTTTGCGCTTGTCTGCATCTTGCAGACAGGCGCATTTTGCATTTTCGGGAGGTTTTTTCAAAAAAGTTTCGCTTTCATTCGGCGTTTGAAAAAATCGCCTGTATTATCCCGCGAAAAGGGGAGGTACCGCCACCTTTCAACACGAAAGGAGGTGAGAACATGGAACCTAATCGCGTGGAATTTCAGAAGCAATGTATCTTTCAAAGTTTCTGTAAACGGGTGCTGCACAACGAAGCCTGCAACGCCCACGAGGAAATCCGGCGTCGCAGAGCAAAGGAAGTGTCGTTTTCCGACCTTGCCTTGCATGAGGAACGACAGCTTTATACGCTTGATAAGTATTTTCAAGACGAAGAAGCCGAGCCGAGCTATCAGCAGGCAGGAAAGAAAATCACGCCGAAGCTGCTGCTTGAAGCAATCCGCACTTTGCCGGAAGAAAAAAGGAAAGCTATCATGCTGTACTATTTCGAGGGCATGACCGACGTGGAGATTGGAAAGTTATTCAATACGTCGCGCAGCACGATACAGTACAGACGGACAAGCTCTTTTGAAATCTTGAAGAAATATTTGGAGGAACACGCTGATGAATGGGACGAATGGTAAACAATCTGACTTCCCGGACGTTGCCCTTGTTCCCTATCCTGTCATTGTGGCAGCGACAAAGGGCGACCCGGACGCTATGAAAATTGTCTTGCAGCATTTTAGTGGTTACATAGCGAGCCTTTCCATGCGGAAGCTCTGCGACGAGCGCGGAAACGTCTATTTTGGCGTTGACGAGGATATTCGCCAACGGCTGCAAGCAAGACTAATGAGGGCAAAACGTCTTAACCCCTTTTCCGTTTCGTATCAATCCGCAGCAGCCCCGTATGTTCCTTGACAAAGAAAGCGACGCAAGATAACGGCGACGCAGTATAGGGCAAACCGGGTACGTCCTTTTTGCGCCGAGCCATACGGAGGGTGCGCCATGACGCTATTCCTCTATCGGGAAAAGCCGAGCGAGAAACACCGCGACGGGAAGCAAGTTAGCAGCTTGCGGGCGACAACACGCATTGAGGGGAGATAAGCCTTTACAGCCACAGTCCGAGCGTTCAGAGCGTCGCAGGCAATGGGTAAAGCTGCCTTAAATGAGCAGGGGTGCAATTCCCGCGAGGTTGTGCTAACAGCCGCCCGGTTAAAGCCCACTTTTTGTAACTTGACTTTTTAGCCATTTATGAAAGGGGGTATTTTCCTATGGCAAAAAAGGAAACAGCAAGCCCCGCTATCCCTGTATTCCCTATGTTAAAGACCGTTGAGCAAATGAGCAAGATTAGCGGTATCGGGGAAAATAAACTGCGCGAGCTTATGGATAGTGGCGAGCTTGAATATATACAAAATGGAAACCGTCGTTTGATAGCTGACGCTGCAATCTGGGACTGGTACCACAGGGCAAAGACGACAGCGAAGCCCCCGGCACGACAGGGAGGTTAAGCTATGGCTATATCAACAAGGCAGGTTAAGAATAAACGCGACAGCAACGGCGTACTGACCGGGCGGCCGGGTACAGTTTACGACGTGAATATAAAGTACACCGCCCCGAATGGGGAAAAGAAAACCTATTCAAAAAAGGGCTTTCCAACAAAAAAGGAAGCAACGCAGCATGAAGCAGAGATGAAAGCAAAGCTCCATAATCCGGGACAGATTGCGTCTATCGCTTCACAGCGGAAACAGACCGTTGCAAGCTATCTGAATGAATGGGTAGAAAGCTATGCAAGAGTGAACTTGCGCCCCTCTACTTACGACGGGTACAAAAGAACGATTGCAAACTACATCACGCCATATATCGGCGGCGTTGCCCTTAATCAGCTTACCCCCGCTATGGTAGACAAAATGTTTCAGCAGATTATTGACAAAGGCTTGAAACCGTCCACCGCAGCCGGGGCAAAGCGTGTTTTGAGCGTGGCGTTGAGCCATGCCCGGAAATACCGCTATATCGAAACAAACGCAGCAAAGGACACGCTTACGAAGTTTGGAAAGAGCGACAAGACCCCCGACCCGTACACGCCGGAACAGGTAAAAGCCCTTATGCAGCGCGTCGAGGGTACCGTTTGGGAAATGCCCGTTATCTTAGGCGGGCTTTACGGTATGCGCCGTTCTGAAATCCTGGGCTTGCGTTGGCGCAATGTGGATTTGGAAAACAACACCTTTGACGTTTCCGAGCAGCTACCCTTTAAGGTACCGCCAAAAACAAAAGTCATTGAGGAAATGGCACCGCCGAAATCCAACGGGCGAAAGCTGCCTATCACAGAGCTTGCCCGCCCGTTCTTTCTCAAACAGTTTGCTATGCAGGAAGCGCAGCGCGAACAGGCAGAAAAGGACGGAAAGCCTTACTATGACAATGACCTTGTTGTAGCGAAGCCGGACGGTTCCCCTATCTCCGCGTCGTGGGTATCTTCCCAGTTTGGAAAGCTGCTTGAAGATTTGGATATGCCGCATATCCGCTTTCACGATTTGCGCCATACAGCAGCTACAAATATGCACCAACTGACAGGCGACTTCTACACCGTAGGCGAAGTGTTAGGACATACACTTGCGGGTATCGGCGTATCGCTTGGGCTGTCTATGAACTTTGAAGCTGTTACCGCCCGTTATGTGGACGTGCGGCTTGAACGCAAAAAAGAAGTCTTAGACGCTTATCATGGGGCGGTCAAACAGGCAGACCCGGCAAAGGCAGAGAAAGCCGAGCCGAAGAAAGCAAAGAGCGCGGCAAAGAAAAAGAGCAGCGATTTAGAGCTTTAACCGCTGTATCTCTTTACCGCTTCTTATACCGTTTTATAGCCCCGCGTGGGATTTGGGCACCATTTGGGCACCATTTACCGAAAAAGCACCACTAACACAGGCGATAAAAGAAACGCCGAGAACGCGCAAAAACATAGAGTTTATGCGGGTTTCCGGCGTTTTCTAATCCCTCAACCGACCTAAAATCATCTTGCGGCAGAGAGAAAAATTCTACTATTTTTTA
>SFVX01000025.1 GCA_004561445.1 bacterium
TAACAAGGTAGCCGTATCGGAAGGTGCGGCTGGATCACCTCCTTTCTAAGAGAAACGAGTAGAGGTTGTTTTACTGTTGAGTCATCAGGGTGATGACAAAGCATTTGCGGAGTTGTACGAGCTTTAGAATCGAAGATTCCTCGGTCACGACAAAAGCAAAGCGGATAGAAGTTGCGAAGCAACTTCCAATGATGATGCGGAGTTGTACGGGCCTCGGAATCAGAGATTCCTCGGTCGCGACAGAGTCGCTTATACAAAAAAGCAAATATTTCTTTATGAAAGCAAGCTTTCAACATCAATATTTGTTTTTTGTGCACGCACAACTTGTAACGCGGATTTTCTGGTGTCGATGCGCTTATGGGACACACCCGTTCCCATCCCGAACACGATGGTTAAGACGTAAGCGGCCGATGGTACTATACTGGTAACGGTATGGGAGAGCAGGTGGACGCCAGATTTATGGGGGTCAGGAGTTCGAATCTCCTTATCTCCATTTGATGATTTAAGAGCAGTTTTGAAACGCTTTCAAAGCACAGAAAATCTTAAATTATCAATTCTCAAAAGAAGAGAACAGCACCTTGAAAACTACACATTGTAAAAGAATTGACATCAAATTGTTTCAAAGAAACAAAATGAAGAAATCAATTTTACCGATTTAGAATCTATTTTCTAGAACGAGAACCAAGAAAATTCATCTCAGAAGAACCGTGCCTGTGTATTATCGCTAATGCACAGGAACAAAAGGTCAAGCGAATAAGAGCGCAGGGTGGATGCCTTGGCACTAAGAGCCGAAGAAAGACGTGATAAGCTGCGAAAAGCGGCGGTGAGGAGCAAATATCCATTGACCCGCCGATGTCTGAATGGGGAAACCCGGCCGGAAGAACTCCGGTCACTGCATACTGAATCCATAGGTATGCAGGGGGAACCCGGTGAACTGAAACATCTAAGTAGCCGGAGGAAGAGAAAACAAAGAGAGCTAGTCTCTCGTGTGATTTCCTAAGTAGCGGCGAGCGAAAGGGAAAGAGCCCAAACCGGGATGCGTGCATTCCGGGGTTCGGACTGCAGACGGTATTGTATGAAGATAGCAGAATGGTTTTGGGAAAGCCAGCCAGAGAGAGTGAAAGCCTCGTACGCGAAATCCGAATACAGCCAGCAGGATCCAGAGTACCACGAGACACGTGGAACCTTGTGGGAACAAGCGGGGACCACCCCGTAAGGCTAAATACTCCTTAGTGACCGATAGCGCATAGTACTGTGAAGGAAAGGTGAAAAGAACCCCGGGAGGGGAGTGAAAGAGAACCTGAAACCCTGTGTTTACAAGCTGTGGAAGTACCCTATGAGTACAACCGCGTACTTTTTGTAGAACGGTCCGGCGAGTTATGGTTGCTGGCGAGGTTAAGGACGGAAAGTCCGGAGCCGAAGGGAAACCAAGTCTTAAAAGGGCGTCAAGTCAGCAGACATAGACCCGAAACCGGGTGACCTACCCATGTCCAGGTTGAAGCCGCTGTAAAAGGTGGTGGAGGACCGAACTCACATCTGTTGAAAAAGGTGGAGATGAGGTGTGGGTAGCGGAGAAATTCCAATCGAACTCGGAGATAGCTGGTTCTCCCCGAAATAGCTTTAGGGCTAGCCTTGAGTGAGACATATGGAGGTAGAGCACTGAATGGCCGCGGGGGCGTCAAAGCTTACCAAAGCCTATCAAACTCCGAATGCCATGTTGCCGATGCTCAGGAGTCAGACTGCACGAGATAAGTTGGGTAGTCGAGAGGGAAAGAGCCCAGATCACCAGCTAAGGTCCCAAAGTACATGTTAAGTGGTAAAGGATGTGGGACTTCGAAGACAACTAGGATGTTGGCTCAGAAGCAGCCATACATTAAAAGAGTGCGTAATAGCTCACTAGTCGAGAGGTCCTGCGCCGAAAATGTCCGGGGCTAAAACATGACACCGAAGCTGTGGGAACTGTTATAAACAGTTCGGTAGGGGAGCATTGCTAGAGGAACGAAGCAGTACCGTAAGGAGCTGTGGACTTCTAGGAAGAGAGAATGCCGGAATGAGTAGCGAGAGTAAGGTGAGAATCCTTACGGCCGAATATCTAAGGTTTCCAGAGTAAAGCTGATCTGCTCTGGGTAAGTCGGGACCTAAGGCGAGGGCGAAAGCCGTAGTCGATGGATAACAGGTAGAGATTCCTGTACTCCGTATTATCAGAACTGTAGGGACACGGGTGGAAAGCCTGACCCGGGAATGGAAAGACCGGGACAAGCGAGGTACCCGGCGGGGAGGAAAAGCCCCCCGCCAAAAGGGGAATACGTGATGTGGAGCGAACCAGAGGGTAGCGAAGCAGGTGAGCCAGCCGTCGAGAAAAGCTGCTATTGTGTAATACGGACCCGTACCGTAAACCGACACAGGTGGATGAGGAGAGAATCCTAAGGCCGACGGGAGAAGCATTGTTAAGGAACTCGGCAAAATGACCCCGTAACTTCGG
>SFVX01000026.1 GCA_004561445.1 bacterium
AATATCAAAAGATAACTTCGTAACGGATAACATGACCAATACGGTTTGTTATTCCAGTCTTCTACCTGGAGAGAGCAGCGGTTTGGATCCTCAGTTAAGAGAAAAGATGTATGCTGCATTGAAAGAGTCTGTTAAGACCTTTAATCACTATGATCTGCTTAACACTCGTGACATCTGGTCAAGAGATTATATGCCAGTGCAGCTGACGCAAGATCTCTTTCTGAACTACACCTATAGCCCAGATTATCTTAGCGACCAGAAAGCTTATATCACAAACTGGTTGCTACACAAAGTACATACTCGCAAGGCTGACAAGCTTAATCTTAATGTTGTTACAATCCCTCTTATTCTTGATGGAGGCAATGTGATCAAGGCTATCGACAAGTTTGGTAAACCAACAATCATCATGTGTAGCAAAGTTTTGAATGAGAACAATCTATCCAAAAAGGAGCTTACAGACTGGTGGAACCAATTCTTTGATAATCAGATTCGTCTTATTCTGATTGAATGGGAAGGGAAAGATGATAACCCAATTGGACATGCCGATGGAATGGTTAGATATATCACTGAAGGAAAAGTTCTGATTGCAAATTACTGTGATTGGGACGATGAAGAACGTCTGAGTGAGCCACTGAAAGAATACTTTGATATTGAACGTCTGCACTTTGGAGATATTGAAGGAATCAAAGGTACCAAGATGTGGAGCCTCTTGAAATCAAAAAGTTGGGGATACATTAATTTTCTACAAGTTGGTAAACATATTATCGTTCCAAAATTAGATTGGGATGAACTCGACAAAGCAGCTGTACAACAAATCCAGCAAGCCTTTGGAGCTTCTTATGAAGTAGAGCTTATAGATTGTGATATGAATCAAATTATAGAGAATCCCGATGTGAACGCTAATAGTGGCGGTGGTCTGAATTGTTTGACATGGACTTTGTTCAGCGCAGAATAATAATATACTCAAAATAAGGATATGGCTGTCTACACAAATGTATAGGCAGCCATATTTATAATTGCTTTGTTGTAGTATTCAATAGTTTGTCAATATTGAAAGTGAATGTGTAATCATTCTGAACGTTCTCAATCATGATTGGCATCATTTCAGTCATAGTTTTACCGACAAGTGAATACATATCAAGCTGTGTCGCAAATCATAAAGTGGCACAGCTTTTTTGTGTGCATAATTCCACCTAAATTCGGCAAAAAATCCAATAAATGGGCACTGCCGAAAAATGGTCGTGCTATAATTTTGCCAATTCTCATAAAATGAGTAATTTTGAATGATAAAATCAGAATGCAAAACTACAAAACTATAACTAAATCAACACTAAAATGATTTATCCAATTTTAACTCCAGAAGAAGCTGCCGATTATATTCAAAATGGCATGAATATCGGCGTGTCTGGTTTCACTATTCCTGGTAATGTAAAGGTGATTCCACCTGCCATTGCAAAGAAAGCTATCCGTGAACATGAAGCAGGTCGCGAATTTAAAGTAAACATCTACAGTGGTGCATCGACCAACGACTACACCGACGGTGAACTCTCTCGCGCCCACGCTCTTAACTACCGCACTCCTTATCAGTCGCTCCCTGAAGTGCGCAACCGCATCAACGCTGGCGAAGTGCACTACAACGACCGCCACTTGAGCGAACTTGCACAAGAATTCCGCTATGGCTACTATGGCAAGATGGACGTGGCTTTGATTGAAGTGCAAAGCATAACCGACGATGGCGAAATCGTGTTGGGTACCGCAGTTGGTAACTCTCCAACATGGCTCAAACTCGCCGACAAGGTGATTATCGAGCTCAACGACCAAATTCCTGAAAGCATCAAGGGCTTGCACGACATTTTGTTGCCACTCGACCCACCTTACCGTCGCGAAATTCCTATCTATTCTGCTCACGACCGCGCTGGTTCAATCGTGGCTCACGTCGACCCAAAGAAGGTGCTCGGCGTAGTAAAGACCAGTATGCCACTCGGTATGCCAAGCAAGTTCTCGCCAGTTGACGAAGAAACTGCAAAGATTGGTAAAAACGTGTGCGATTTCTTGGTAAGCGAAATGAAGAATGGCCGTATGCCAAAAACATTCCTTCCTATCCAATCCTTGAAGAAAGCACCGACATTCCACCATTCGAAATGTACACCGAGGTGATGCAAGACAGCGTATTGAAGTTGCTCAAGAGCGGCCGATGCAAATTTGCAAGTACCTGCTCTCTTACACTTTCAGGCGAAGCAATGTCAGACTTGTTTGCAAACATCGACACCTTGCACGACAAGATTCTTATGCGTCCATCTGAAATCAGCAACAACCCTGAGGTTATCCGCCGTATAGGTGTGGTG
>SFVX01000027.1 GCA_004561445.1 bacterium
CTAAGGAGACCTGCCCGAGACCAAGGTCTCGAGGTTATCCTGGTCAGACAGGGGAGAGCCGGTCAGACTGGTGTTGTTTAATTTAGAGAGTGCTTTGCATTCTCATCCAGCACATTGAAAACTGAATAGAGAGAAAGACATTCAAAGAAAGCAACAAATAGGAAAACTTTTTAAGAGATTAGAAGGTTTTTCCGGAAAGCAAAGGGTAAGCCGTGCGAGAGAGCGCGGCAGCAATTTTGCAGATCCGTAGAGGTTGCCATATAATTTGAGCGTAAAGAGAATTAGCGATCGAGAAGGTCAAGCTAAAAAGAGCGCAAGAAGGATGCCTTGGCATCAGGAGCCGACGAAGGACGCGATAAGCTGCGATAAGCTGCGGGAAGGTGCAAATAACCGTTGATCCGCAGATTTCCGAATGAGGGAACTCCCATGGGAAAAGCCCATGGATCCTTATCTGAATCAAATAGGGTAAGGAGGGGAACCGCCTGAACTGAAACATCTAAGTAGGGCGAGGAAGAGAAATCAACCGAGATACCGCGAGTAGTGGCGAGCGAAAGCGGCAGAGGCTAAACCGAATGTAGCAATATGTTCGGGGTTTTGGACAGCAATTAGAAAGCGGAAGCGAGCAGAACGGCATGGGAAGGCCGGCCACAGACAGTGAGAGCCTGGTAAGCGAAGCGGAAGCGGACGAGCTGGATCCGGAGTACCGCGGGACACGAGGAATCGCCGTGGGAAGAGAGGTGGACCACCATCTAAGCCTAAATACTACCTGATGACCGATAGAGGAGCAGTACCGTGAGGGAAAGGTGAAAAGGACCCCGGGAGGGGAGTGAAAGAGAACCTGAAATCTTGTGCTTACAAGCACTCAAAGCCCGTTAATGGGTGATGAGGTACTTTTTGTAGAACGGTCCGGCGAGTTACAATAAGCAGCGAGGTTAAGTGATTCAGTCACGCAGCCAAAGGGAAACCGAGTGTTAACCGCGCGAAGAGTTGCTTGTTGTAGACCCGAAACCGGGTGACCTATCCATGAGCAGGTTGAAGTGGAGGTAAAGCTCCATGGAGGACCGAACCCACGCCTGTTGAAAAAGTCGGGGATGACTTGTGGATAGCGGAGAAATTCCAATCGAACTCGGAGATAGCTGGTTCTCCCCGAAATAGCTTTAGGGCTAGCGTCTGCATAGAGATTACCGGAGGTAAAGCACTGAATGGGCTAGGGGCCGCGAGGTTACTGAACCCTATCAAACTCAGAATGCCGGATAATTGTTGGCAGGCAGTCAGACAGTGTGAGATAAGTTTCATTGTCAAAAGGGAAACAGCCCAGATCCACAGCTAAGGTCCCAAATATATGTTAAGTGTAAAATGATGTGAAACTGCGAAAACAACCAGGATGTTGGCTTAGAAGCAGCCACACATTCAAAGAGTGCGTAATAGCTCACTGGTCGAGTGGTTTTGCGCAGAAGATATAACGGGGCTAAACATATAACCGAAGCTTGGGCAGCAGCAATGCTGGGTAGGGGAGCGTTCTTAACAGGGTGAAGCATGATCGAGAGGACATGTGGACAGTTAAGAAGTGAGAATGCCGGAATGAGTAGCGAGAATTATGTGGGAATCATAATGGTCGAAAATCTAAGGTTTCTTGGGGAAGGTTCGTCCGCCCAAGGTAAGCCGGGAGCTAAGGCGAGGCCGGAAGGCGTAGCCGATGCACATACGGTGGAGATTCCGTAGCCGCTGACATTTAACCCAGAGGGACACTTGAAGATAGCGAGTGCCGGGCGTTGGTATGCCCGGTCGAAAGGGACTGAAAACAAGTAGGGAAGTTCGCGATGCTTCGAGGCGAGAAAAGCTCTGGCGAATACTAAAGCGCCCGTACCGCAAACCGACACAGGTAGATGAGGAGAGAATCCTAAGACCAACGGGAGAAGGGTTGTCAAGGAACTCGGCAAATTAGACTCGTAACTTCGGGAAAAGAGTCGCTCACGAGAGTGAGTCGCAGTGAAAAGGCCCAAGCGACTGTTTACCAAAAACACAGGTCTCTGCTAAATCGAAAGATGACGTATAGGGGCTGACGCCTGCCCGGTGCTGGAA
>SFVX01000028.1 GCA_004561445.1 bacterium
CTGACTTTTAGCGTCAAGCTTTTGTTTCGAAAGCCACTCGCCAAACAGCAATGAAACATTTGGGTTATCTTCTATAATCTGCTGTATCTTTGTTGCCATATTCTATATTATTTAGAATTGGGTAATAAATTCTACACAAAAATAGCAACTCTTATTGGTTCGTCAAAATGTTTTGGGTTGAAAATTGATTTGAAAGGCTTATTTAGGTTCAATGGATAAATACTGGGGGGCGCCGAAACAAAAAACATAAAAAACAGCCTTTTAGTGATGCCAGTGCTTCGCACCTGTCGTTAGTGCTGTGGCATGTCTGATTTCAAGTTGGGCTTGAATCAGCCACACCACAACCCTAACGCCGCCCTCTTACGAGGTCTCGGTGGCATCGCCAAAAGGATAAAAAACGCTCGCCTTCGGCGAAAAACCAAATCCGGTAGGGATGTGATACTTCACGTCCGCCCATGATTGTGGCATCATACTGAATATCAATCATTTGTAGCGAATGCAAAGTATCGAGAACTTACCATGAAAAATCGTTTTGGAAGATTTGGTACAATCTCCTTCCAAGAAATCATGTTATCATCAGGGGTTTTTTCGCCGTGAAACGGCGAGCGGTTTTTATCATTGGTGCAATGTGGAATGCCCTCGTAAGAGGGTGGCGGAGTGATTGTGTGGTTGGCGGCATGGGAACTCGTTTCCAATGACGCAAAGCGCACAGTCGCACCGCCAAATGCGAAGCATTCCACGTTGCTCCAAGGCTGTTTTTTATGTTTTTGTTTTTGGTCCCATTCATCTGGGCAGCCTCTAATCGTATCCACCAAATCTGCCGTTATTCGGCGGGTCGGCATTTCCATAATGCCATGGGGTGCTTTTCTATGTTTTCAAGAATAGTTGTTTCGGCAAATAGGATTTCTGGACGATATTCTCTTTGGTTGAAGTGTTTAATGAATTCTTTTTCTGGTTCAGAGAATGAAAGAAAATGGTTTAGAAAATCGATCACTTGTTGTTTGCTTGTGGTGAAGTTGAACTTCTCTTTTTTGCTTAATACAGGTAAGAGGTTGGATCGTACTTGAGCAAACGACAGTGTTTCAATGTGAGGGAAGTGCGTGAAATGTAGCGACACTTCTTCTGCTTTACAACTGGAGCCAACAGCTAAATAGAATACGAGAATCTTTCGCAAGAGTGTCTTTTCTTCCTCTTTTTCGAAAAGTGCTGCTTGTATCATGTTGTGAACATCATAGATGTCGCGAACAGCAGCACGGCTAATAAGTGCGTTGATTTTGCTTGCAAATAGTTCAATCGGAGAAAGTGTGCATACTTTGATGTCGCCAAGAAAGTCGATATTGATGGCGCGTTCTTCTATTGGTAGCACGTGGCAACGGTTGCTATAGTTAATTTCAATTTTTATATTATCTTGGTTGCCCCCTGCATTTGTGTAGCCAAACACCCACGAGTCAAGAGTGTGTGGATTTTTTGAGCGAGGTTTCAAGGAGTATCCTTCATTATTCATAAAGGCGAGAATCTCATTATTTATCATCTGCCTTTTCTCAATCATATCCTCCCGACTACAGTTTTGTGAGAAGTCAAGGTCGATGTCAACAGACAGGCGTGGCATTTGGAAGACTGTGAGGTTGATGGCTGTGCCACCTTTCAGCACGAGTGAACGACGAAGCAACTCACTTTGATTTAAATATCGTAAGATTTCAGAAAGGCGAATTACCTTTTCGAGGTTGTCGCGGACAAATCCTTTTTCTTTAGCGATTTGTTCCAAATATGTTTTATTATATGAGCTCATACTCTATATTGTTTTCAGTGATGCAGTCTTTTGGCACATACAGTTTCCATTGCTGTATATAGGTGTCGGAGTCGCCAGTGGTAGTTAAATATTTGGTGTGCAAAGCACCTTTTTCTTTACACATGTCGATGAATTTGCTGCTCACATGATGGGACTTCTGGCTTCGTTCTAAAATAAAACCCACTTTTTGATAAAGAATTGCTTTGTTGTACAAACACAGGTATTTTTTCAGTTTTGATTCGTTGAGTAGCGATACACTTTCCAGGCAATGAAGCAATTCCTCAACTCCTCCAGCACGCTCTATGCGGTTGCAACAATCTATCACAGTTCGCTCCAAGTCGGTAACCCTAACATAAGGGTTCCCTATTGGGTGAATAACTCCATTGGTTTCAGATGGTTCAAATGGCGTAGAGCAATATTTGAAGTCTATGCCTTTAAAACTAAATTCTTTAAATCGGCTTTGGCTGCCCACATAAGCATTGTAGAATGGTTGGTGTGCCACTCCGTGAAATTCAAGAGCTGTGTGCCATCCTATGTATGAAGTTGCAGAAACCTTGCAGCTTAGTTCGTATTTGTCAGCGATTGGTGCACCTGTGGTTGGGTCAATAATTACATACAGATTCTTTCGGACCATTATTATTAGTCCTTGAGCCTGCCACCTTGCAAGTGCCCCAGCAGTTGCGGAGTGAGTCAGTTTTAATTCTTGCATCACATCATCAAATGTGAGTACCCGATATTTGTATAATGGGGTGAATGTTGCCATATTTGTACGATTGTGTATGAAAAAGTATATTTTGGTACAAAAATAGCAACTTTTGAAAGGTTTATTTAGGGTTAATGTCTTCTGGGGAGGAATGATAAAGGTCGCGACTTAAAAAAAAGTGCGACCTTTGTTTTCTTTATGCCTTGCCCTTGGGGGGCTGGGGGGATTATTCGGCGGGGGTCCATTTGCAGCGGACGGGGGAGACGATGGCACCTTCTTCCTTGAGGGCTTTCATTGCTTTGTCCACTTCTTTACGGTCGAGGCCGCTGAGTTCTGCAATCTTGCCGGCGTTGAGAGGTTGTCCGGCTTGC
>SFVX01000029.1 GCA_004561445.1 bacterium
ACAGCCTCGTTAGGCTTCGGCCGTGTGTCAAGTATTTTACCAAACAGTGAACTCATAAATTACCCCACAAAGTTACACTTTTTTTTAGTAAAATACACACAGGGGGAGAAGTTAAAGAAGAGAAGTTAAGAAGTTAAAGAAGTTAAAGAAGTTAAGACGATACCTTCGCCTTTTGGCATTCTCGTTGCCTCGTTAACCTGTTGACTTTTTTCAGAACTTTTGTGGAGAATAAAAAAAGAGCGACATGAGCCGCCCTTGATGTTTTCACAACGGAATAATCCTTATTGCGAATTGCTTCAAATTTGTATGGCAAATTTAGCAATATTATTTCATTTTCCAAAAAATAAGTTGTATTTTTGAAAAAAATATTCAAACACACCCACGGCTCTTTCATTTAAGATTTCGTTGCTCACTTAAAAATGTTGTTATTTTATAGCGAGTTTTCCTTGGATGCTGAGGGCACTTTTTGCCCGCACGGTTCATAATTCATGTGGCGATTCGATGATTGACGAATATGTTTCCGATGATACGGATTTCTTTGATTTTCAGCGAAATAAGTGCTTAAATAAATAGGTCGAATGGCAGATTTTTTGTAACTTTATAGTTGATAATCAAAAAGTTATGAATGAAATCAAGCCACTCGACCAAGTTCTTTCGATTGAAGCGGATGCACACAATCAGATTACAAAAGTAGTAAATAAATTCGGATCACGAGGTAGTATTTTGTATAGACTGAAGGAATTTTCCTCCTCCATCCCTGATTTCAGAAGGTCAGGCAAAGGAAATATTCGTCACAGACTTGATGACATCATCATGCTGATAATACTTGGACGTGCGTCGGGGTGCATTGGACGTGCCCAGATAATGGAGTTCGGCAGATACAATCTTGGTAAATTCCGCAAAATGGGTATGTTAAGGAACGGTGTCCCTTCCGAAGCAACTCTTTGCCGTGTGGATAACGGCATTGACGATCTGGCCATGGCAGACAGGATGCAGCGGTTTGTAGAAGTCTTTCACGGTGAACTGCTCAAAAACGATTGCGGCAAGGAGATAATCTGCGTGGATGGCAAAGCCGAGCGTGGCACCGTGCTGGACAACGGGCGTAGTCCGGATATTGTATCAGCCTATTCCTACAACACGGGAATCACATTGGCTACCGAAGCCTGCAGCGAGAAAAGTAATGAGATAAAGGCAATACCGCGACTTATCGACAAGATCAATATATCAGGAAAGATAGTCACAGCAGACGCCATGTCTATGCAGAAGAATATCATTGACAGAATCAGGGAGAATGGGGGTGATTTTCTGATAGAACTGAAAGCAAATCAACCATCTCTGCGTTATGGCGTGGAGGACAGGATCAAAGAGTGCGCTCCTGCATATTCTTACACAGAGGGGCCGGAATTTGGGCATGGCAGAATAGAGACCCGAACTTATCGCGTCTTTGACGGCCTTGACATCATAGCTGACAAGGAGAAGTGGGGAGGAAACATGACGATTATAGAATATGAATCCGAAACGGTAAGGAAGAAATCTGGCGCACATACCTCTGAAAAGAGGCTGTATGTGAGCAGTCTGCCAACGAGCACCCCGGCATTGGGCTCATTGGTGCGAAACCATTGGTCGATAGAAAGCATGCATTGGGCACTGGATTTCAATTTGCTGCAAGACAGGATAAAACGCAAGTCGCCAAAAGCTGCCCGCAATCTTGACTCCATACAAAGAATAGTCCATTCCGTGTTCTCGATATGGAAAAGACTCCGGAAAAAAAGGTCTGACAAGAAAAAGGGCATGGCTGAACTTATGAGATATGTATCTATGAGTTTTACCAGACTTTTGCGTTTCCTATACCAAAAATGATGAATTTTAGATTTTTGACAGAAGATTAACTTTCTGATATACAGCATTGTCAAGTTGCCCCGATTCGTCGTAATGAACCGGGTAAGGGATACTATGCCTCTACTTTTATCTTAAATGAAAGAGCCGTGCACGACTGCTTCTGGTTGGGCTTTGATGCTGATTTTTTTATATGTTTCACTTATCTGATTCTCATTTAATTAGCAGGTTTGTGGCGTTTTTTTGCTTAAAAAACTTGAAATTTTGTGGTGTGAAAATTTGGTTGGTTAAATAAAAATGTCTAACTTTGCACCCGTCAAACGATAACATAGTCGCCAAATGACACTGGAGAGATGGCGGAGTGGTCGATCGCGGCGGTCTTGAAAACCGTTGAACTGAGAGGTTCCGGGGGTTCGAATCCCTCTCTCTATTTTTTGAAGGTGTTTTTTTTGAAGGTGATGGGAGTGTTTTTCATTTTTGGGGGAGGTGTGAGGAAAAGTGGAAGAAATTTAGTAATTTTGTGGAGTTGGGTGTGCGTGCTTATGGCTTTGGGTCGTGAGACGATGAATAGGGGCGTAAGGCCGCACATTGTATTCAATTGACAAAGATTTAATCTGAAAAATATATGCGTGAAGGTAAAGATATTAAGATTGCGGTGGCAGGTACGGGTTATGTGGGACTGAGCATAGCCACATTACTGTCGCAGCATCATCATGTGACTGCGGTGGATGTGATTCCAGAAAAAGTGGAAAAACTTAATAATAAGATTTCTCCAATTCAAGATGATTACATCGAAAAGTATTTGGCGGAGAAGCCGTTGGACCTTGTTGCCACGCTCGACGGTAAGGCAGCCTACGCCGAGGCCGATTTTGTGGTCATCGCAGCCCCCACCAACTACGACCCTGTGAAGAATTATTTCGATACGAGCCACGTGGAAGAGGTCATCGACCTGGTGCTTGAGGTAAATCCTGATGCTGTGATGATTATCAAATCGACCATCCCTGTGGGCTACACTCGCAACCTTTACTTGAAATATGCGCAAAAGGGCGTGAAGCGGTTCAACCTTTTGTTCTCGCCAGAGTTTCTTCGCGAGAGCAAGGCACTTTATGACAATCTTTACCCAAGTCGCATTATAGTGGGCTACCCAAAGATTATCGACAAGCCAGAGTTTGAGGTTGAGAACAAGGTTATCAAGTCGGTTACAGATGTGGAGATGTTGAAAGAAACCGCCAAGACGTTCGCCGCACTCCTGCAAGAGGGCGCAATTAAGGAAGACATCGACACCCTTTTCATGGGCATGAAGGAGGCTGAGGCAGTAAAACTTTTCGCCAACACATATCTTGCCCTCCGTGTCAGTTACTTCAATGAACTCGACACCTATGCGGAAATGAAGGGACTCGATAGTCAAGCCATCATCGAGGGCGTAGGCCTCGACCCACGCATCGGCACACATTATAATAACCCATCGTTTGGCTACGGCGGTTACTGCCTGCCAAAGGACACTAAACAACTGCTTGCCAACTATCAGGACGTGCCGCAAAACATGATGTCGGCCATTGTGGAATCGAACCGCACCCGAAAGGATTACATAGCCGACGCAGTGCTTCGCAAAGCGGGCTGGTACGACTATTCAAGCAACAACCAATACGGCGCAGAGCAGGGGAGTTGTGTGATAGGTGTGTATCGCTTGACAATGAAATCGAACAGTGATAACTTCCGCCAGTCGGCCATTCAGGGCATCATGAAGCGCATCAAGGCAAAAGGTGCAGAGGTGATTATCTATGAGCCAACCCTTGAAGACGGCACCACATTCTTCGGCAGCAAGGTGGTAAACGATTTGGAACAGTTCAAGGCGCAGAGCCACGCCATCATCGCCAACCGCTACGACCCCTGTCTTGACGACGTGGAAGAAAAAGTATACACACGCGACATTTTCCGAAGAGATTGAACGAGCGTGTGATTGAGTGCTGGTTTAATCTATAAAATCCCTTAAATTGGCGTAATATTATGGCATCGGGGCGATTTCTTCGCCTCGATGCTTGATTTTCAGGCGAAAAAGTTTGGCAGAATCAAAAC
>SFVX01000030.1 GCA_004561445.1 bacterium
ACATACGTTTACGAGTTACCATGTGCTTGGGCTCGTGTATGCCTGCCATGACTTGTTCTTCTTTGATGTCATACCACTCTCCAATGGGAACACCGGCATTGAAGTCGTTGGTACCGATGAAAACGATGATGGCGTCAACCGAATCACCATGTTCTTGATGCAACTTTTCTGTTTGGGTGGGAATGTTGTCCCATTGACGACCGCTGACACCATATATATAAGGTGTAATACCGAGCCAGTCCTCTAGAAAATTCCAAAACTTCAATTTAGAACCATCGTTGTTGGGGTCAGTAATTGAATCACCAAAATAAGCCACGCGCTTATGCGCCCATGGATGAGGGAAGCTAATGGTCTGAGCATTGACTTCATGAGCCAGTGCAAGGATGAAATACAACGCAAAAAAAATATATCGTTTCATTATTTTATTAAATTATGGATTATTTAACTGCAAAAGTAGAAAAAAATGAAGAAACTACCAACTTCCTTTGTTTTTTTTAATATTATTGATGCTGCAATTAGCGAAGAAAATGACTAACTTTGCAAACGAATAAATACAAAACGAATATGAATAACAATTATTTTGAAAATGATCGCGTCGCATATCAGCGACAATGGGAAGTTTCTTCGGCCTTTCCTGCTCTGATGCGTAAAGTCTATACATGGATGGTTTTTGCCTTGGCAATTACAGGATTCACAGCATATGCCGTAGCTACAAGTCCTGGTGTACTCATGACAATTTATTCCAACCCAATGTTGTTGTGGGGAATGGTAATTGCTCAACTTGCCATTGTTATAGGAGTAAGTGCTGCCATAAACAGATTGTCGCTTACATCAGCCACACTTTTGTTTATACTATATTCCGTTATCAACGGAGCTATGTTCTCTAGTATATTCGTTATCTATACAGCATCGTCCATTGCTTCTACTTTCTTGGTTACGGCAGGAACATTTGCTGTCATGGCAGTTGTTGGTTATACGACAAAGAAAGATCTTACATCAATAGGACGCTTGGCGATGATGGCTCTCGTGGGAATAATCATTGCCACACTCGTAAACGTATTCTTCCTTAAAAGTACAGGAGTGGAACTCTTTATCACCTATGCCGGAGTATTAATCTTTGTAGGATTGGTTGCATACGATTCCCAAAAAATAAAAATAATGCTTGCACAAGCTCCAGATGCTGGAGAATCAGCGCAAAAAACAGCTTTACTCGGAGCATTGTCACTCTATCTCGATTTTATTAATCTTTTCTTATATCTTCTCCGTATTTTTGGAAAAAGAGAATAAAAAGATAATATCTAATAGATCCCACTTTAAAACAGGTCTGACCTTTTAAAGTGGGATCTTTGTTTTTCTTCACTTAAATTCTATCAAGACTATATAAGTCTAATTTTCATGATAGTCCCCACTAAGATCCAATATCGTTCGCTAAAAAAGGGACTTGCATCGGACTTATATCAAACTTACTTGGGAAACATTACAATAATTCGATAGACGCTTTTGATAAGAATGAAGTTCTCACGTATCCCGAACACATCCCGAACACAGCCTAAGAGAAAAACTTATCCATTGCCTCCTTCTGCTCCAATTTTCTTTTATTTAACCTCCAAATGTTAAGCCACTTCACGAACCTATTCCAATGTACAAAACGTACGGCAAAAGTTTAAGAGTGCATATATATAATAAGGTGTAGAAAAATATGATGTAAAAGAAATAGAAAAATGATGCGTAAAAATGAAAAAAAACATGGATTTTCTTTGGTGATATCGAAAAAGTACGTACCTTTGCATTCGCTTTCACCACAAAACTGGTGACAAGCACTGAAGGAAGAGTTCTTTGAAAGATTTACATAAAACAGAGAAGTAGTAGTACAAGAAGCGAGACTTACTTTTTATGAGTACAGTCTTGGGGTCGATTTTTAGGAATCAAGGTGCTTTATGATCCATGATACTACCGGATATGAGATTCGTTCTGAACAGAGACACGACACTTCTTTAAGAAGTATCAAAGATATTTTTACAATGGAGAGTTTGATCCTGGCTCAGGATGAACGCTAGCTACAGGCTTAACACATGCAAGTCGAGGGGCAGCATTATCGAAGCTTGCTTTGATAGATGGCGACCGGCGCACGGGTGAGTAACGCGTATCCAACCTTCCCCATAGTCAGGAATAGCCCGGCGAAAGTCGAATTAATGCCTGATGTTTTCCACGGACGGCATCTGATGTGGAACAAAGATTGATCGCTATGGGATGGGGATGCGTCTGATTAGCTTGTTGGCGGGGTAACGGCCCACCAAGGCAACGATCAGTAGGGGTTCTGAGAGGAAGGTCCCCCACATTGGAACTGGGACCGGCTAATTCCGTGCCAGCAGCCGCGGTAATACGGAAGGTCCGGGCGTTATCCGGATTTATTGGGTTTAAAGGGAGCGCAGGCGGTCTTATAAGCGTGACGTGAAATGCAGCGGCTCAACCGTATGATGTGCGTCGCGAACTGTGAGACTTGAGTGTATTCGATGTCAGCGGAATTTGTGGTGTAGCGGTGAAATGCTTAGATATCACGAAGAACTCCGATTGCGAAGGCAGCTGACAAGGCTACAACTGACGCTAAAGCTCGAAAGTGCGGGTATCGAACAGGATTAGATACCCTGGTAGTCCGCACGGTAAACGATGGATGCCCGGTGTTTGCGATATACAGTGAGCGCCCAAGCGAAAGCGTTAAGCATCCCACCTGGGGAGTACGCCGGCAACGGTGAAACTCAAAGGAATTGACGGGGGCCCGCACAAGCGGAGGAACATGTGGTGTGGTTTAATTCGATGATACGCGAGGAACCTTACCCGGGCTTGAACTGTAGGCGAATGATCCAGAGATGGTGAGGCCCTTCGGGGCGCCTATGGAGGTGCTGCATGGTTGTCGTCAGCTCGTGCCGTGAGGTGTCGGCTTAAGTGCCATAACGAGCGCAACCCCTCTCTTCAGTTGCCATCAGGTTATGCTGGGCACTCTGGAGACACTGCCACCGTAAGGTGTGAGGAAGGTGGGGATGACGTCAAATCAGCACGGCCCTTACGTCCGGGGCTACACACGTGTTACAATGGGTGGTACAGAGAGTTGGGTGTACGCAAGTGCATTCTAATCAAGAAAGCCATCCTCAGTTCGGACTGGGGTCTGCAACCCGACCCCACGAAGCTGGATTCGCTAGTAATCGCGCATCAGCCATGGCGCGGTGAATACGTTCCCGGGCCTTG
>SFVX01000031.1 GCA_004561445.1 bacterium
AAAACCAACTGGTTCGATTTTCGTACATCTCGATGAAACAATGGCTTTTGCAGTAAAAATAATAATGGACGAGATATTCGGTGTTAATAATTTTCATAATTGGATAACCAGACAAAAATCAAATCCTAAAAATACAGTTACTAGGAAATTTGGAGATATTTCCGATTACATAATGTTTTATTCAAAATCGAATAGATATAATTACTATCCACAGCATAAAAAATGGAATCTTGATAGTGCAAAACGTGAGTATAATCATATTGATCCGATAAGTCACGAAAGATATAAGCTAGTACCTATATATGGTCCAGGTATTAGAAATGGTAAAACAGGACAAAAATGGCATGGTATGTATCCACCTGCAGGTAAGCACTGGCAATATACCCCAGAAAAATTAACGGAATTAGACAATGATAATCAAATACATTGGTCAAAGACTGGAAATCCTAGAAAGAAAGTATTCTTCAAAGACAGTAAGGGACCCGTTTATCAAGATATCCTTATGGATTTTAAGGATGCTAATAATCAAAATATAAAGATTACTGGGTATCCTACAGAAAAAAATCTTGACTTAGTCCAATTACTTCTCAAATCTGTAACTAAGCCAGGAGATCTCATACTAGATGCGTTTGCTGGAAGTAGTACAACAGCAGAAGCAGCAATGAATTTAGGTTGCGATTGGATCATGCTAGATAATTCATCTGAATCCTTAAAAGCAACACAAACTAGGTTTACTGATATTTCAAAAAAACACGATAATTTATTTGATACACAATTATGCTCTATTACTTTCTATGAAGAGGAAAAATAACAAATCTCAAGTATCTAGACTTCGTTAAAGCCTTCTGGTATCCATAATTGTTAAAAGGCTCCCAAGATGAAATAACCTTGGGAGCCTTTCTAAATCTATTTTAATGTGTACTTGAGAAGAAGTTGCATAAAACAACTCCGATAATGATGAATACAATTCCTATAATTTCTGGTATTGAAATTGATTCATGCCAAATAAACAAAAAACGACTCTTAACGTCAAAACGTTAAGAGCCACTTTTATTTATTATAGGTGCAACTGATTTTGATAAACAGCTAGTGTTTCTGGATCAAAACATACCATCATTACCATATCGACTACTTGGCTATCCATCAAGAAATTATGAATTGTGTTAACTGCAATCTTAGCCGCTTTTTCCAATGGGAAGGCATAGACTCCTGTGCTGATTGACGGAAAGACAACCGAATGGCAGCCATTATCTTCCGCCAATTGAAGACTATTCAAATAAGAATTAGCTAATAACTCAGGTTCACTATTATGACCACCATGCCAAATAGGACACGGTGTATGAATAATATAGTTGGCCGGTAAGTTAAAGCCACTAGTTATGCGTGCCTCGCTAGTTGGACAGCCATGAAATTTCAAACACGCTGCATAAAGGCCTGGACCGGCTGCTCGATGAATGGCGCCATCGACACCACCGCCACCCATCAAGTGTTGTATTGGCAGCATTAACAATCGCATCAACATCAATCTTCGTAATATCACCTTGAATAGCATCGAATTGCTTCATTTGGTATCCTTTCATTGTTTTCGTCACATCAGAATGATAGTGCTTTTTCTAATGATAATCTACAACTCATAAATACTCCATTAAGTAATTCATAAACCTCAATCATTAATCTCATTTAATTGGAAAAATTATAACGATTAACGACGTTTCTTCATGAGGACAAAACCGTTCCAAAGACCTAATAATGTAACAAATCCTAGTCCCACTAACTTAACTACGCTGCTTTGTTGATTACCAGTTTGAGGCAATTGCTTGTTAACGTGTAAGTTAATAGCACTTTCGTTAACCGTCTTCAAACTGGTTGGTTGCGTTGGCGTCGGGCTCGTTGGACTCGTTGGACTTGTTGGCGTCGTCGGGCTCGTTGGGCTCGTTGGGCTCGTCGGTGTCGTTGGGCTCGTTGGACTTGTTGGCGTCGTCGGGCTCGTTGGACTCGTTGGGCTCGTTGGACTCGTTGGACTCGTTGGACTCGTCGGGCTCGTTGGGCTCGTCGGGCTCGTTGGACTCGTTGGGCTCGTTGGACGTTGGGCTCGTTGGACTCGTTGGGCTCGTTGGACTCGTTGGACTCGTTGGACTCGTCGGGCTCGTTGGGCTCGTTGGGCTCGTCGGGCTCGTTGGGCTCGTTGGGCTCGTCGGT
>SFVX01000032.1 GCA_004561445.1 bacterium
GGGACACTTGCAAACTTCCGTGGCATAATGTGACATAAACATATACTTGAAGGTAGGTTTGTGTATCAAAAGACCTTACCTTTGAAGTATGGAAGACAACACATCTGCAAAGTTTGAGTTCCTTGCGAGCTTCATCCTGCCCAATGGCATCCTTGACTGGTTCGATTTTGTGAAAGCGAATGAAGAACCTGTAGAGAAGAAGGACTGCATCTACAAGTCCACACTGCACATATATCTTGACGAGAAAGACAACCGCACTAACGAGCATTTGCTTCTCAAGCCGAATGGCTTCACTGAGCCGACAGTCATCAAGGACTTTCCGGTGCGTAACAGGAACCTGATTCTACACGTACGGCGTCGCAGGTATCTTGACGAGAACGGCAAGAACGTCATCCTGAACCTCTATCCGACAACGGCAGAAGGGACCCGCTACTCCGAAGAGTTCGCGGTTTTTTTAAAAGTTCAACGTTTTGCTAAGAATATTCAATACTTTTGTTGCGGTAAGCACAAAAGTCATAGCACAAATGGGAGCAAAACTCAATTAAAAGTCTGACTCTGCTGATCCGTAGAATGATAATTGGCCGTTGGATGCCGTATGGAAGAGTACCGAATTCGAGAGATCACAGGCTTGCCATTATTAAACAACAAAATAGGAAGCCATGAAGAATCAAGCTCGAATGATTAAATCCCAGGATGGTAACAAACTTGCCATCGTCAATCCCAATGCAGCAGGAATTGATATTGCAGATACGGAGATGCAAGTATGCGTTCCAGAAGATCGAGATGGTGAAAACAACCGTCGATTTGGGAGCTTTACGCAAGATCTTAATACGATTGTTGACTGGCTAAAAGATTGTCGGATTACGACAGTTGCAATGGAGGCCACTGGTATTTATTACCTATCTCTCTTCTTGAAATTGCAGGATGCTGGGATCGATGTTCTATTGGCTAATCCGCAGGACGTCAAGAATCTCTCGGGTAGAAAGACGGATGCAGCAGATGCAGAATGGCTTATGGTTCTGCACAGATATGGACTACTTAAACCATGTTATCAACCAGGTAATGTAGCCAGACAAATACGCAACCTTACTCGTCAGCGGAGTAATCTCATAAGGATGGCAGAAAAGGAAGTTCAGTATATGCAAAAGGCAATGGAGCAGATGAATATAAAGCTCTCGACTGTCATTTCTGATATAACAGGCCTTTCTGGACGCAAGATTATAACCGCCATTTTGGATGGGCAGAGAGATACGTACGCACTAGCGTCATTAGCCGAATCCAACTGCAAAGCAAGTCAAGAGGAAATAGCATTATCGCTTGAAGGAACTTGGGATGAAGATCTATTGTTTATGCTTAAGCAAAGCCTTGATGCTTATGACTTCTTCTTATCGCAAGTCTCTGATTGCGACACTGAAATTGAAAAGCTACTATCTTTATATGGAGCAAGAATAGATAGTGCCAATGCAGAATTGGTCAGATGTAAAAGAAAGAAATCTCGATCAAAGAATGCTCCAAAGATGGATATTGAAAACTTCGCCTATCAGTTATGGGGTGTTAACGTTTTTGAGATACCAGGTTTGAAGGACACTGCTGTTATGCATCTGATTGGCGAGTTGGGTCATGATTTTATTGACAAGTTCGAATCAGCCGAGAAGTTCAGCAGTTGGTGCAATCTCGCTCCAAATAATAAAATCTCGGGTGGTAAGATATTGTCAAGCAAAATTATGAAGAGAAAGAATCCCGTAGGACAAATCTTTCGTACTGCTGCCGCTCCTTTGGCTAGAGACAAAGGTGAAATGGGAAACTATTATCGTCGTATGAAAGCGAAAAGTGGGGCTTTGCAAGCCAATGTGGCAACAGCTCACAAAATGGCAAAGATCTTCTATACAATGGTCAAAAATAAGGTTGCATATGATGCCAGCAAAGTAGGGCTTAACGAAAGAGAACTGACAGAAAGGAAGATAGCCAAATTGGAGCGTGCTTTAACAAGGTTAAAAAATGCATCTTGAAAATCAGATAGTTGCAAAGGGTTCTATGGAAGGAGCTGATGGACTCGACGCCAGTTACCGCCCGATTGTTAGGGCGTTATTTCATGATTGACGGAGATGAACTCGAACGGTCATACAAACATCATCTGTGGATGCTGATTGAAGACAATCTGGGCGAGAACCTGAGCATTGATGAGACTATGCTTCAAGAGGACCTCGTCACAATCCTCTCCAACAAGGCCGGGCACTGCAAACAGGGCTCTGTCATATCCATAGTGCGAGGCACAAAAGCGGAAGACGTTATCGAAGTCCTGATGAAGATACCCGAAGAAGCCAGGCTGGCAGTCAAGGAGGTGACAATGGACCTGTCCAGCAGCATGCGTGCAATCGTCTCTACGGTTTTCCCGAATGCAACCATTGTGCTTGACTGCTTCCACGTTCTAAAACGTTGCCACGATGCCATTGAGGAAGTCAGGCTTCATCTCAAGCGGGATGCTCAGGTTGAACTACGCAGGCAGGAACGCGAGCACAGGCATACACAAAAGCGTCGTGCACAAAGCCGCAGACGATATAGGAAGAAGCATCCCAGAAAGCCGGGAGCTATAATGCGTGGACGTCCTCCGAAGCGCAAGAACGAACGGTTCAAAGCTCCGACATACTCAAATGGGGATACCAAACTGGAACTGCTCACTCGAACAAAGCGTGCGTTGACGCAGAGCCGTGAGAAATGGTCTGACAAGACTGCGGAACGAATGAAGATACTCTTTCAAGAAGAACCCAAACTCAAGGAGGCATACGATATCGTGAACGGCCTGCGCTCAATCTTCCGTAGCAAAACTCTGGACAAGGAGGCTGCGAAAGTCAAGTTGCATGACTGGTATGAAACGGCAACAAGATGTTCGCTACGTGAAATAAAGTCTGCAAGAGATGCCATCAAGTCCAGGGAGGATGAAGTTCTGAACTACTTCATCAATCACTCCACCAACGCAGGCGCTGAATCTCTAAACTCAAAGATCAAAACTTTTAGATCCCAACTACGAGGTGTAAGCGACTATACCTTCTTCATGTATAGAATCTATAAGATCTTTGGATAACTTAAACACGGAACTTTGCAGGTGAGCC
>SFVX01000033.1 GCA_004561445.1 bacterium
GTGATAGAACACAGCCGAACATTGGATTGTGGCTGTCACTTCCTCGTAGATGGGGCGCAGACGCTCGTAGTCTTGCATCGAGAAAATGAGCATCGCCTCATCGGGGCTATGCAGATAGTCGGGGGAATTGAGAATGAACTTCTTCAGCGCCAACCCTTGGCGTTCGTCCACAAACTGTTGCTCTTGCGCCGAGAGCGTGCCTTGGTGATGAGCGTGGATAATGCTGCCGTGGCGGCGATAGATGAGCGGATTGAGCCCATGACGGTGACACACGGCGCACACCGCCTCAACCGTGGCTTGCGGGATCACATTCACACGGCTGTAATCGCCCTTTTGGCTATCCCATGTGGCGGCGCCGTTGAGCACGATAAATGGCAAACGGGTGTGCAGCTGGCTAAGCATCGGCACCACAGTGGCAGGCGTGCGCGCAGTGGCAACGGTGAACAGCAACCCGTCATCGAGCATCGGGTTGAGCACCTCAACAGCCTCAGCAGAAACCTGCGAATTGGCATCAAGCAGCGTGCCATCGAGGTCGGTAATATATAGCGTTTTCATATCAGTTTCACGTTTTATTGCTAATTATTAATTAAACTATAGCAATCCAACCATATAGATTAAACTATAGCAATCCAACCATATAGATTGGAACAAGAAGGGTTTCTTTATCTTTTCGTAAATCTTTTGTGTAAACAAGATAACGATTACTTATTCGTTTAGAGAATTTTTCACAAAACTCGTCAAGAGATTTATGAGTTGAATAGCCTGAAGACTTAACTTCCACTGGGAAAAGTTTAAAACCACGCGACAACAAGAAATCAACTTCATACACATGGTTTCCTGGAGCCGCCCATGTGTAGTAAAACAGTTTATTGCCTGCCGCTGTTAGCATTTGGGCCACGACATTCTCGTAAACATACCCCAAATTACTATCCAATGTGTCGTTAAGCAACTTCTTGTAGATTATATTGTCGATGAATTTCTTGTCCCAAAATGCCAAAGTAACGAAAAGACCTGTATCACACAAATACATTTTCCAAACAGACTTATTAGAGGACAATTCCAAACCCACGCTGGGGTCGTCGGCATGATACGCAACATTAACAGTATGGCTGTCCTCCATCATACTTACAATATTGGCAACCGTTTGCGTTTTTGCATTCTCTGCGATTGCGCTCACTTGAAAGCGTGAACCATTTTTATGCAATTCAGAGGGAATTGCTTTAAATATTGCGGCCGCTTTCCCTGTTTTGTCCAACTTCTGGAAATCTTGCTCATATAGCCGTATAATGGATCTTTTCGCACGGTCAACTTTTGAAAAATCTTTTGTTTCAATATATTTGTTCACCGCTTGAGGCATTCCCCCCACAAGCATATAGGTTCGGAAATCCCTCATTATTTTTCTATTCACTGCGTCGGTCAGTGCTTTTTTCTTCAGAAAAGTCTCACGCACAAACGGAATGGTTTCAAAATCGCCATTTGCCCAGCAAAACTCTTCAAAGTCAAGCGGATGCATATTAATCACATCTTCCTCACTTGGGATAACAATATTTTCCACATTTTTGTGAATACTGATGAGCGAGCCTGTTTCTATGTAATCATAACGCCCATCAGCAACAAGATATTTGATCGCCTGCCTTGCATGAGGGCACATTTGCACCTCGTCAAAAATAATAACCGATTCGCGCTCATGTAGAGTTTTTCCTGTCAAAATCTTTAAATGCGAGAAAAAGGAGTCAATCTCACCAAGGTTTTGAAACAACGATTTCACATCTTCTGTGGTGTTGGCAAAGTCGATAATCAGGTGACTTTTGTATTCTCTTTCTGCAAAATGCCTGACTATTGTAGATTTTCCCACTCGTCGCGACCCCTCAATCAACAATGCTGTTTCGCCTGCCGACTCGCGCTTCCACTCAAGCATTTCATCATATATTTTTCTCTTAAAAACCGTTTTTTTCATACCCACTTTTTGATTTTTTACAAAAATACTAAAAATCAATTAGATACAAAAGATTTTTTACAAAAAATACCGATTTCCGCACGTTTTGAAATGGCAAAAATGCCGATTTCCGCATATTTCAAAATGGGAAAAATGCCGATTTCCGCACATTTTGGATTAGTCGAAAAGGGAGAGTTGTTTGTGTTCGAGATTGAAACTTTTGCGGTGGTAGGGAGTGATGCCGAAGCGTTCGATGGCGGCATAATGCTCCTTGGTGGGATAGCCCATGTTGTGGTCCCAGCCATATTGCGGATATTCCTTGGCAATGCGGCGCATATACTCATCGCGGTGCGTTTTC
>SFVX01000034.1 GCA_004561445.1 bacterium
TCTTGCTTCATTCGGAAAGCAAGGCAACTCCACAAGGCAAAGAACGAGCCATAAGCCAATGCCGCCCTCAACGACGCGATACGCAAGTACGGGTATTTGAAAAGCAGACGCAACAAGGATTTCATCAGCCCTGCATAACTTTCTTGTGAACGTGCAGGCAACACGGGCAGCATTTTGTGAATCATCAGGAAACACCCGAGCATAAACACGCAAGCCACAAAATAGACAGAACGCCATCCCCATATATTGGCGAGAAAACCACTGAATACTCGTGACCCAAGAATGCCTATGAGCAAACAGGACTGTATAATCCCCACGTTGCGCACCTTGTGGTCCGGAGCTGAATTATACGACACCAACGGAATAAAGAACTGCGGCATGACCGAAGATGCCCCGGCAAGCAAGGATGCGCCCCACACCCAATAGATGTTCGGGGCGAGTGCTATGGCAAACAAGGCGCACGAAGAAACGATGTAATTGGTCAATATCAGTCTCTTTCGTGAAACCAGGTCGCCAAGCGGAATGACAAATACAAGCCCTGCCACATAGCCCGGAAAAATCGCTTACCGCGAAATCCTTAGCCATGCTGCCCAACAGAGGCTGGTTATAATAGCAGTTGGCAACGGAAAGCCCGGTAGCGACTGCCATCAGCGCCAGCAGAGGCGCCGAAATGCCTTGGTTCTCCCTCAATTCATATTTCATCTTCTGCCTCCTTTCAATATGACACGATCTTCAATCCTATCAGGGAAGCAATAAGCGTGAACAGAAAGAAAAGACGGATGGGAGAGGCCGGCTCCTTGAAGACGAATATCCCTATCAAGACCGTGCCGACCGCCCCGATACCCGTCCAAATGGCGTATGCCGTTCCCAAAGGTAAAGTCTGAACCGCCTTGGCAAGCAGGGTCATGCTCAATACTGTGGAAGCCAAGAAGCCGCTACCCCACAGATAAAAAGCAAGTCCTGACGCAGCTCTCGCTTTACCCAAGCAGAATGTAAGGCTCACCTCAAACAATCCTGCCAATAATAAGATTATCCAATTCATACCTATGATTTATTAAATTCAGGTGCAAAAGTAAGTAAATAATCTCTAATTGCTTTTTTCATTTGGTAAAAACTGATTTTACATTTGGCAAAAAAACAGCCGTTCATTTCCGTTTTTATGTGCAATTTTATAATTTTGCACACAAAATACAACAATGAGTTATGGATATAAAGGAAATCATCAATCAAAGATATGTTATGCCGGATGCGTCTTTGGATAGATTGCGGCAATGCCTGAGTGAGGTTTCGTACCCCAAAGGATTCCGCGTGTTGGAAAACGGCAAGATAGAAAAGGATATCTTTTTTATCAAGAACGGCATTGTCCGCGCTTACACTTCGGTGGACGGGAAAGAAATCACCTTTTGGGTTGGCAAGGAAGGTGCGACCCTTGTTTCCATGAAAGGATACGTGAACGATGAGCCGGGATATGAGACGATGGAGCTGATGGAAGATTCTGTCTTATACGTATTGAAGAAGAAAAAGCTGAAAGAATTGTTTACGGAAGACTTACATATTGCCAATTGGGGACGGCGTTATGCGGAGATGGAATTGCTTGCCACCGAGGAACGGCTGATTTCCATGTTGTCCGCCATTGCTTCGGAACGGTACAAAGAGTTGTTAGAGAAAGAACCCGATTTGTTGCAACGGTTGCCGTTGGGAAACATTGCTACCTATTTAGGCATAACACAGGCAAGTCTGAGCCGGATCAGGGCACAGATAAAGTGACGTAATTCGGCGGATATTCCATAGTTTTTTATATTACTCAAAGCTCAAAGCCATGAGCAAAATTACAAATGTTCCCTCAGAAATGCGAAACTTGAATTAAAAATACAAGATTGAGATAAAGAAAGAACAAACTTTCCTTTTTAAAAGGAAATAATTGCCGATTTCTTTCCTTTTTAGAAGGAAAGTTTGTATCTTTGCAACCGAGTGTAGGTAGCTACATATTAACAATAAAATAATCAGTAATAAAGAAGGTACACAAATGGAACTACGCAGCACATTTCAGTCAATCATTTCCTTGCACCAAGAGGAATTACCTTTTGCCTTGCAAGAGAGAAGCACCCAACTTC
>SFVX01000035.1 GCA_004561445.1 bacterium
AAGGATAACAACTTTACTCTCAATAAGCTTGATGATCGTATTGCCCGTCTTGAAGCGCATGAGCGTCAGTACTTGGAGGATTTGGAAAAGAACGACTTCGATGATGAACGTAAGCTTGGCAGGGATGAAACCGAGCTTAATCTGGAGGTGGTTCAGAAGCGTCAGGCGGATTACAAAGAATATCGTAATCAACTGGAGGAAAGTGGAGAGAAACAACTTTCACTCACAGATCCTGATTCTAAGTTGATGAAGTTCAATGACGGTTTTAACGTTGGCTATAATGTACAGACAGCCGTCGAGGCAGACAGTCATCTGATAGCCACCTACAATGTTACCACCAATCCTACTGATCATGGCGAAATTACGGAAACACTGACTGAGGCCAAGAATGATTTGGAACATGAAATAGTAGAAGTTGTTGCCGACAAGGGTTATCAAGATCCAAAAGACATGGCAAACGCTTTGGCTGCAGGAATCATCCCTAATGTAATACAGCGAGATGGCGATGATGTTGCTGAAGTAGAGTTTGAATATGTAGAAGCTACCGTAACAGATGATATGCTAAACAGCAAAAAGCCCGAGAATCTCGAAACTTGCCTTAAGGCTGGCAAAATACCGACTGCCTATGCAGGCATCCTTGACTCTCCCCAAATTGGTGTTCGTAAATCCTACGAATGTACGGCATCAAGTAATATAAAGGAAATGTCTGATGAGGAACTCAAACAGCTTGCGCTGCAAGGCTACTTTGTCAGAGATGCTGCTAAGAATTTAGTGTATTGTCCGCAGGGCTCTATATTACGTCAGAAGTCCTTAAAGAAGGATGGCCGTATCCGTTATTGCAATAAGTTGGCTTGCAAAAAATGCTCGCATAAGTGTACTAAAGCAGCATTTAAAGAAGCAGACTTCAACAAGGATACTCTCGTGATGAAAGCTCAGAATTACAAGGTAGACTCCAGTAATCATCAGGAAGACCAGGAACCTCCTAAGACTAAGATGAAACGAGAAGTTAAAGAACACAAGATTGTGACATACAAACTTCATTTAGACAAGAAGAAGATGGCGCAAAGAATGTGTCTCTCAGAACATCCTTTTGGAACGATGAAGAGAACCTTAGGGGCGTATTATTTTTTATTGAAAACGAAGGTTAAGGTGGAGGCCGAAATGGCCCTCATCTGCCTCTCCTATAACATGCGTAGAGCCATCTCTATGCTTGGCGTTCCACAATTGATCGCAAAGATGGCATAAGGGGAAGAAGGAGGTCCCCACAACTTAATTTTTAGACCTCCTATCACTTATTTTCGCTCGATTTGAGCACATCAATTATGAATTTTATTAGAAATCGAAATTTTAGAGCTGGTCCCCAGACTAGCTTAGAGGGCTTTATATGCCCTCAAAACAGTGATAAACAGCAGAAAATCAAGGTTTTCGGACGGTCTGGGGGAGGGACAGGTGGGGCAAAGACAGCACTGCAGGGCGGTTGCATCCCTTGCCCTTTTGGAAAGGGCGAGGGCTTGGGAGTGGGTTAAGGACCCTCCCGCAGGGGAGGGACAGGTGCTGCCCCTCAAAAAGTAGACACAGAAAGGTGGAAAACTGATGGAAAATGATTACCTTTGCAAGCAGATAGAGTTGTGTGCCCTGTAGAGAGGGCGTAGAGAGGGCGTAGCCCGAACGTAAGGGCACACAACTTGCCGAAGCACGGTTATCTTATCGTCAAGTATTCACCAGAAAGGAAACTTTTTATGGCAAAGCATTTAAATCCATTGGAAAAGGAGTTCTTGATTCGTAAGTTCAAGGGAAACTCCAAAGTTAAGCTCGGTGATTTCTGCAGGGCAAACAATGTCTCGGAAACTTCTTTTAAGAAGTGGCTGAAGCAATATGAAGAAGCAGGCATAGAGGGGTTGGCTCGTGCTGATGCTGAGATTGGGAACATACTTCCTGAGGGCATTGACAAAACCAAGGAGGGGTATAAGCGAGAAATCCTACGCTTGCGTATTGAGAATGAACGGCTCAAAAAAAAATATCTGGTGAGGCAGAACGAGGATGGGCAAACGGAGTATGTTCGTTTAAAAATGAAGAGTTCAAAATAGTGGACATGCTATCGCACGAGTATCCTGTCAAGGATATCTGCAAGATGATGGGAGTAAGTCGGTCGGGGTATTACAAGTGGCTTAGAAGAGAGCCTTCATCCCGTGAGATCAATCGTGAGTTCATGGTGGGTGTGGTTGAGGACATACACTCGGAACACCCTACACATGGCTACAGGTGGGTGGCGGCGTACATAAGAATCAATTTACAGTTGAGTATCAGCGACAATTTCTCTTATAAATGCTTCCAATATCTTGGTATTCAGTCACAAACGAGACACAAGATACATTACAAACCACGTAAGGTAAAGGATAAGTACCCCAACCTCATTTATTCCACGTGGGACACGGTAGACAGACCTCGACAAGTTATCGTCTCTGACATGACAGTCATCAAATACTCTTGGTTCTTCTTTGAGTTGACCATGTATTTCGATGTCTTTACGAAAGAAATCCTAACGTGGCATGTGGCTGAGAGACGTGGACATAGAGACCAGTACATTGATGGGCTAAATGATGTCATCAACCTGTTGAAGGGCACAGATGAGCCAACTGTTCTTCATACGGACCAAGGTAGCGTGTATGCTTCACTCGCCTATAATGAGCTGATAAAGGACACGTTGATTGTGAGGTCTATGTCCAGGGCAGGAAAGCCTACAGACAACCCTGTGAACGAATCCCTCAACGGATGGATAAAAGAGGAATTGTTCATAGACTTCAAGATTGAGACATGTAATTCAAGAGAGGAGTTCGAGGAGGCCTTGGACGCATACGTGGATTATTACAATGAGAAAAGACCATGTTATGCTATCGGCTATGATACGCCAAATAATTACAGGAAGAGGTTTTATAAAGGGGAGCTTCCAAGAAAGGACACTTTTGGGAAGCGAGAGGCTAATGCAACACCGAAGTTCGTCACAGAACGGAAGAAAATGGCTGGAAATGAGAAAAATAAAGAATAATGTTCACTTTTATAAAGAAAAACTTGCAAATATGGATGAGATTGTCTACTTTTGCAAATGAAAAGGAACGAAATTTGATAGATATGTGTACTTTTAAAAATATAAATAATTAATAATCATTTTTTGTGTCCACTTTGGGGAACTGCTACA
>SFVX01000036.1:0-2500 GCA_004561445.1 bacterium
GAGGTGCCAAACCTCCCCGTCGATGTGGACTCTTGGGGGAGATCAGCCTGTTATCCCCAGGGTAGCTTTTATCCGTTGAGCGATGGCCCTTCCATGCGGTACCACCGGATCACTAAGTCCGACTTTCGTCCTTGCTCGACCTGTATGTCTTGCAATCAAGCTCTCTTCTGCCTTTACACTCTACGTACGATTTCCGACCGTACTGAGAGAACCTTTGAGCGCCTCCGTTACTCTTTAGGAGGCGACCGCCCCAGTCAAACTGTCCACCTGACAGTGTCCCACTACCTGATTCAAGGCAGCTGGTTAGAATCCCAGTACTACAAGGGTGGTATCCCAAGGATGGCTCCACACAGACTGACGTCCATGCTTCATAGCCTCCCACCTATCCTGTACATGTAGCACCGAGACTCAATGTCAAGCTACAGTAAAGCTCCATGGGGTCTTTCCGTCCTGTCGCAGGTAACCGGCATCTTCCCGGGCAGGCGTCAGCTCCTATACATCGTCTTGCGACTTAGCAGAAACCTATGTTTTTGGTAAACAGTCGCTTGGGCCTATTCTCTGCGGCCTTCTTTCGAAGGCACCCCTTCTCCCTAAGTTACGGGGTCATTTTGCCGAGTTCCTTAACAACAGTTCTCTGGCTGGCCTTAGGATACTCTCCTCACCCACCTGTGTCGGTTTGCGGTACAGGCACCTTTAACCTCGATAGAGACTTTTCTCGACAGTGTGAAATCAGCTACTTCGCTACTAAATTTCGCTCCGCATCGTACCCCAGCATTATTCTGACGGATTTGCCTATCAGAACTGCCTCAATACTTGCCCGCACATAACCAACAGTGCGGTTAGCTTATCCTTCTGTGTCATCCCATTTCTCAAACGGTTATTGGTGGTACAGGAATATCAACCTGTTGTCCATCACCTACGCCTTTCGGCCTCGGCTTAGGTCCTGACTAACCCAGGGCGGACGAACCTTCCCCTGGAAACCATCTCCTTACGGTAATGCTTCAACCCGTATAGAAAGCTCTCCTACCCATCATAAATGATGCCGTAGCTTCGGTAGTACGTTTTAGCCCCGGAAATTTTCGGCGCAGGATCACTCGACCAGTGAGCTATTACGCACTCTTTAAATGAGTGGCTGCTTCTAAGCCAACATCCTGGTTGTCTGTGCAATCCCACATCCTTTACCACTTAACGTACATTTAGGGACCTTAGCTGACGATCTGGGCTGTTGCCCTTTTGACTATGAATCTTATCACCCATAGTCTGACTCCCAAGCATAAGAATACGGTATTCGGAGTTTGATAGTCTTCGGTAAGTGCAATACCCCCTAGGACATTCAGTGCTCTACCCCCGTTTCTCTAAATCTTGAGGCTAGCCCTAAAGCTATTTCGGAGAGAACCAGCTATCTCCGGGCTCGATTGGAATTTCACCGCTATCCACAGGTCATCCCCGAGCTTTTCAACGCTCGTGGGTTCGGTCCTCCACGAAATTTTACTTTCGCTTCAACCTGCCCATGGATAGGTCGCCCGGTTTCGGGTCTACGTCAACTAACTAATCGCCCAGTTAAGACTCGCTTTCGCTACGGCTCCACACCTTAAGTGCTTAACCTTGCTAGGTAACGTAACTCGTTGGCCCGTTCTACAAAAAGTACGCGGTCACACAAGAAATGTGCTCCCACAGCTTGTAAGTGTAGGGTTTCAGGTTCTCTTTCACTCCCCTCCCGGGGTTCTTTTCACCTTTCCCTCACGGTACTATACGCTATCGGTCACTAGGTAGTATTTAGGCTTGGAGGATGGTCCCTCCTGCTTCCCACAGGGTTTCACGTGTCCCGTGGTACTCTGGATCATATCTGAAGTCTTCTCGTTTAAACTACGTGGCTTTTACACTTTATAGCGGAGCTTTCCAACTCTCTTCGTCTACAATAGCCTCTTCGTTATGATATGTCCGCAACCCCAATAAAGTAAACTTTACTGGTTTGGCCTGTTCCGCGTTCGCTCGCCGCTACTTACGGAATCGAATTTCTTTCTCTTCCTCCGGGTACTTAGATGTTTCAGTTCCCCGGGTTCCCCTCGCATAGCTATGTATTCACTATACGATACTTAGACATTACTCTAAGTGAGTTTCCTCATTCGGAAATCTTGGGATCAATCGGCTCCTAGTGCCAAGGCATTCGCCCTACACCCTTAATAACTTGACCAGTTATTAAAAAATTAGCGCCAAAGTCTTTATCTTCATATCCATTCAGATAAATCCCTTTGCTTAAAGTTGATATTTTTATAGAAGTTATCATCTTCTTTTATAATGTCATATCACTAAATGTTATGCAGTTTTCAAAGTACTAAGTAATTTTGAAGGTAAAGAACCCTCAAAATTAAACAGTAGGTTAATTCTCCCTAGAAAGGAGGTGATCCAGCCGCACCTTCCGATACGGCTACCTTGTTACGACTTCACCCCATCTGATCTGCGATTACTAGTAACTCCAGCTTCATGTAGGCGAGTTTCA
>SFVX01000004.1 GCA_004561445.1 bacterium
AACCGCTTTTAGGGGTGGTGGTCGGGGTAGGGGCTTGTTGGGGCAGCTGCGCCCATAGGGCGGTGCTGACCCGACAAGCCCCGAAGTGGTGGACATTCAGCAGGTGAGGCATTTGTAGCCCCGAATTACGGGGCAGAAGGGGGTTAACGAGCGATATGCGTGATTATCGCCGCCGATAATCATAAACGCATATCGCATCATTTTGGTCTGGAGTACAGCGAGCTTTAGGGGGTATTCGCAGTTTGTTGCTGCAAGCAGCAATACATAGCAGCAAGTTTGTTAAGGGGGTATTCGTTCATCGCTTTTTCTGAGTTGGGGGGAACTGCAAGTCCCCTCACCGAAGAAAAGCGAAGTGGATCAGAGCGGACGGCTTAGCCGACACCGCACAAGTAAGGACCCAACCGCTTTTAGGGGTGGTGGTCGGGGTAGGGGCTTGTTGGGGCAGCTGCGCCCATAGGGCGGTGCTGACCCGACAAGCCCCGAAGTGGTGGACATTCATGGGGGCGGCTCTGCCGACATGGGTCCCATCCCGATAAGGCTCTCGGACACCGCTTTTTCGGTCAAGCGCAGGGCAGGGTGGTGCGATGGCAGATTAGGGCAAACGTGCGGGGGCGGTTTACCGATTCCCGCACGTTTGCCTCTGCCATCGCCCCACCTTGCCCGAGGGCGACAAGGTGGTTCATGCCATCAAGGGCGACAGCGTGAAGCGGTAATATTTTGCAGCAGGGAGAGCAGAGCGGACGGCTTAGCCGACACCGCACAAATAACCAGGGCGGTTTATCCGCCCTACCTTAGAGCCGTCTGCCTCCAGATGTCGTCCGCTTGTCGGTTTAAGCAGGGAGCAAGCAAAGCGGACGGCTTAGCCGACACCGCACAAATAACCAGGGCGGTTTATCCGCCCTACCTTAGAGCCGCCTGCCTCCAGATGCCGTCCGCTTGTCGGGCGGCATCTGGAGGCAGGCGGCGGTTATCATTTAAGCAGGATGGAAGCAGGGGCAAAATACTATCTTTGAGAACCAGGAGCCATCAGACATATTCAGAATTTTTTTGGTGGTTTTGTCATTCGCACGGCGATACTACTGTATCGCCTAAAAGGCGCATCCCAGTTATTATCCTCCTATCATCTTGCTATCATTTAGCTTTTATCTTCAAGGTGGTTGTCTGTTTTTGTAATGTATTTTTATTTTGTTATGTGTTCTTACTATTATTTATTGGAGTGTTTTTGACAAAGTATCATTAATTTAGTTATATTTTTACTTTATTTATATTTTGTAAGTGGTTGGTACAACGAGTTTTGGGTCAACTCTTTTGAAGTTGACCTATAAATCAATTTCCCATCGTTGGGAATTTGATAGTTATCATTAAAAAGGCAAGTCGTAAAGTATTTCTTTAACGTCTGGCTGCATTGTTTTTCCGCTCCAAAAATCGATTTCAGCTTTTGAGTGTTGCAGCTTCAACTTCGCTTCTTTGTAAGCTTCTTCTGCTCGTTGAAGGAATAATGCTACGTATTGACGCTTGTTTCTCTTGATGTATGATTTCTGTTGTATTGTCAGAGTGTTATTCTTCCACTTTTCAACCCAATCAAGACTTTCAAATGTGTCCATAGCTACGAGTTCCATCTGTTGATCATCTTCTATTTGCTTTTTCAGATTTTCGGCTCGTTTCATTTCTGCATCCGTCATATAATAGTTGCCGTGTGATAGAGTTAAATAGTGAACAAGTTCCAGACATTTGTTTCTGATGTCTTCTGGTAATCTGTAGCCTTGGTTATCTTTTGACATTCGTATCAATCTGTTGCAGATTATCTTCTCTGTTCGTGTTGGGTCTTCTTTCTCTGTTACTCGATGAGGTTTGAAGGTGTTCTCCAAGTTCTTCTCAGTATATAATATAATCGGTGTACATCTGTCTTTTCTTAGAGGTTGTCCATCCTTATTATATTCTGCCTTGACGAAGTTCAGACACCACTTTGATAAGAGAAGGAACATCAATAAGCATCTTTCCCTTGTCAGAAACTTGGTTAAGCCGATTGATAACACATGTTGTTTATCTATTGTTATCCAATTTCGGGCTTCTGATTTGATGGAAAATTCTACTCTCCACACCTTGACCTCTTCCACTTCATTAATGGTTTTTTCTTCTTCTGTCTTAGTACCGGGCTTGACTATTACCATCTTTGAGCGTTTCTCTTCAATTCCGGTCTTTTTATCTTTGTAGTCATACACAACCTTTTGTAGGTCGCACAATCCTGCCTTTACCCAACAATCCTTTATATAGAGTTTATCACTTGCTTCTTTAAGTTCCAGAGTTTTGTCGTATATTTTAGTTGAGAGTGGGGAAGAAGCTGCACCCCATTTGATAGAGTTCCAGCTTCTTCCGTCTGCTCTTTCACAGCCATGTGCGTTTATTCTTGAATTTCTGTTTTTGAGAATGGAGCCTGCCATATATTTCTTAATTAATGTTTCTGGGTTCATACCATTATCAAATACAAGTTGGTCACACGCAATATCAATGCGTGTGATACCTTTATACTGATAATTGTATTTAACGAGAAATTCCTGCAGTTGTTGGATTGGGTTGTATGTATATAGTGTTCTGTTTGCAAGTCTGATATGGCAGCTACCTTTCTCAAAGATACCGCCATTTTCTTTGAGTGAATAAGGATCACGTCTTATTTCGAGAAATGGTTTCCCATGTTCATTTAGCAGCGTAAACATCTGTTTGTAGAGTGGAGTACCATATTCACGTACACACACATTCCATCCCAAACGCTGAAAGTATTGAGCGTCTTTGTTGGCATCGTCTTCGATACAGAAAACTTCAAGCCAGTCCAAATTCACGCATTTTGTTGCAGGTTCCATCTTTTTCATTTTATAGTGAAATTTCGTTTGTTAATTTATTATTTTTGTAAACTCTCACCATATTATCACATTCAGTAGCTACAATTGTCATTTTGTTTCCATTTTCGTGAATGAGGTTGTATCTTGATTCAGCCAGTCGCTCATTAAACCCGAAATCTATCAATTTGTATCCGTCTTTAATGAGTTCTTTAGCATTGACGAATGCGATATGATGAATTTTAGATTCATTCAAATTCTTACTTCTTGCGCCCATGTTTCAAGTGTTTTAATTTCTGCTTCGATACCCTGGGCATACCATCTGAAAAATGCTGCATATTTTCCGTTGCCAACATTATTCTTCATCTGATTATATAATTGCCAGGGTTGTTTTTTATATTTTTCGATGTAGATATTAATTTCTAACCAATATGTTTCATGCGGGAATCCGTCTTCGTAGTCCATACAAGTTTCCATCTCAAGCGTTAAGGAATCTTCGATGAGTTCTTGCATTTTTCCATGTGCTTGCGACAAAGCAATCTGGCTTATGCCCTCGAAAGATTTCAGTTTGCTCTGCATGATAGTAGCTCGTTGCCACATACATTTAAACAGATTCCCTGCATATATCACATATTGTTGCAAAGTCAACGTTATCATTTCTTTGCTTTATGTTTTGATTCTGGTGGTGTTTGCTGCTGCGGTGTTGGCTGTTGAGTTTGAGCTTCTTCTTTGCTACCGCCACACAATTCAATTTCACGGACGAAAAGGTTCACTCCTGCTTCCATCTGGTGTGTCTTTGGCGATGAATAGACGACTATCTGAGCGTTGCCACGCACGAAAACTTTTGTACCCTTTTTGAGATAAGGCAATATGTTGCCTCCTTCTCCATTCATTGAGCAAGAAACCCATTGTGTTGATTTCTTAATCTCCCCAGTACTCTTGTCTGTCCATGCATCCGTGTTCGCAATTCTGAAAGAAACATATTTGTTTCCGTTGTACACTTGCAACTGAGCGTCTGCACCCAGGTTGCCAATAATTTCCATTTTAATCATACGTTTATTGTTTTAATTTACTATTATGGTTTTTTCTGCCATGCAGATTTTCCTTTCTATTTTTGTCGTATCTTCGAAAGATTATAGCTTCCTCTCGCCAAGGTGGTAAGCAAACACCGACCTCCTCGGGATGGCAGGACACCAATCTTTTGAAGTAGCAACCTCTACATCTGTCAACTGCTTTAACGATTTGCAATCTTATGCCGTTGAACTTGATGATGGTTCCGATATTTAGCATTTTTAGTTCCATGTCGATTGGACTTTTAAGTTTTTGGAAAACGACTTAGGTTTTCTTCGATTGTAACGAAGCAAGTACCATATCAGATTAAATTTTTTCATATACACATATATCAGCATTACCGATATATTTGAATTTTTGCATTGATAGCTGCCCTCTACATACCATTTTATTCATCAGTCTTCGAACTGCTTGTTTGTTGGTAGTGTATAGTCGTGAAGCTACATCAGAGATTCTTACTTTTTCACCTTTAGCTATCACTTTTCTTATGTTAGCTGTTGTTATTCTTTCATAATTTTTAATTGCCATAAGCTATTCGGTTTTTATTTATCATATTTTGAGGAAACTTCGAAAAACAATATATGTAAGCAACATTATAGAAAATAGGAACATTGCAAAATAAAAAAAGCTCCGTGGAGGTGTTTAATCGTCCACGAAGCTCTTGCTATCGTTAGCCTTATGCCGTTCGGAAGTCGCTCCTCAGCGTTGCTCCTATGCTCATAAGGTCAGTGCAAAGTTATCTTGTTCTTTATAGATTTCCAAATTTTTTTGAGATTATTTTTGTGGTCAAACGCATATTTAACAATCAATCCGATTATAATTATAATAATCGAACTAACTAACCAATTTCTTTTTTGCGTTTTAACACTTGATTCGGTGTTTTGTTTATTTTCTTTTGCTTGTACCTTTTCTTTCATCTTTGTTTCTTTATTTATATTTTGTTCCAGGGAGGAAGATTCAGAAATCTTTATTTTGATTTTTCCTTTTCCCGGAAGACTTCCTATTTCCGGAAGTTTTTCTGTTCCCAGAAGCTTTGGAATTGTAGGCAAATCTGGCTTTAGCAGATATTTTGGTATCTCAGTTGTGTTTGAGGTATCGGGATTCTGTATGTTGCCAAAATCTCGTTCATATTCCCACTCTATAGAATATTCTTTATCAATTTTTCTTTTGTCTGAAGTTGTTGCAGACGAATCGATATTGATATTTGTTTCTTTTGTCGTTTTTGAGATTTCTTTTTTCGTTGTCGCACAAGAACCCAATACCAATATCATTATGAAGGTATATATGATTTTTATCATTATTTCGCAATATAATTAAAATTGAAGTGATGTCTTGGTGTTTTGTTCATGTCCCATTGTACGTGTAGCCATTGCGCAGATGGCGAATGTTCAAATAAGACTGTATCAACAGAAGGAATTTCTTTTAGCAGGTTAAACAATTCTGTTGCTTCCGTTAGAGAATTGATATGAATGTCTGCTGCATTTCCTTGCATGTGCCAAGAATTTGCCACACCGCCCACAAGCTTATTAAGTTTTGGGCATCTGTATCCAGAACCAATGATTACTGGTTTGCCGTGTAATCGTCTCAGAGGATCAAGTACCATGTCCACTCCATATTGGAGATTTTTCACGACATCAGCAGGAGGTGTGTTGTCAATATGATATTTCGCAGCCGTACATGACTTTGTAAATTCTGAGAGTTTGAAAAATTCACTCTTGATTGTTGCAGTTTTTGCTATTTGAGGTTTGGCCATAGTTTCCAAGTTTATAATTTAAGTGAAATACTGAAGCTGCAAATATTAATAATTGAGCGACAAAAATCAGAACACCTGCAGCTATATCATGATGTTCTGATATGATGATGGTTGATATGCCAATAGTGATAGATGCCATTACACAACAGACACCTGCACTATATTCAACTTTGTCTTTTGAGTCCCTTTCCATTTTCATGGTATTTTTAAAAAAAATGGGGAGCCTTTGAACTCCCCATTTTTAATTAGTGTAACTCGTAGTCTCCATCACCTTCACCGCCAGGAAGTGAACCAGAGCCACCTCCAGTTGATGCGTCATTATCCTGTCCGCTAACAACCACGTTGAACGTAATCTTGCCTGCAGCAGTAGTTTCAGTTTTAGCAACAGAGATAGTTGCGACTGCTGTACCATTTGCTACTGCGGTAATCTTTCCAGTTGACGCATTGATGGTAGCTACATTAGTATTACTGATGCTATATGTAACGGCACCATTTGCATCGTTACCAGACAAAGTTGGCGCGTCAGCAGTACCGCCCTTTGCAGTGATGCTAACAGAATTTGCATTCAACTTCAACTTAGGTACCGGCAATGCTATTACCTTCGGCTTGTCTGACATTTCGCCACCATTCAGAATTAACTCGCTCTCGATAGGGTAAGTGTTCAACTGGCTTCCAACAGAGACACCAGTAATAATTGACTTGTTGCCAACCATGGTAGAATTTGAGCGCAGCCAAACACTACCGGATTTGCGGCTGAGGATGACGGCACCGAAATTTGCTTCTGTTGAAGCAAGTTTGAGCACACCACTGCCGAAAGTAATGTTGATGTCAAGGTCAGTATGATTTGCGTCTAATGTGAATGCATCGTGAGGGTTTGTGATTGCACCAACCTTGTCAGCATATAGGCGTACAATGTTTAATCGTTCTGGAGTGTAGCTGAAAACGTTCTTCAACAAAGAAGCTTGTCCGTTGACCCAGACGAACGTAACAAGGTCACCTTCTTGAATGCCCATGGCATCATACACATCTTTTGCAGTTGCAATGGTTTCAACGTTGAACTGCATTTCGATTTGATTCTGAGCGTTAACAGCAAATGCCAGTTCTGGCAATGAGCCTCTTGACAGAATGTAACGCATAGGGTTGATCAACTTGTCTTTGTAGCCATTAAAAGCATAGCTTGCGGTGTCGGTCTTGGATGCGTCACGAAATTTATTAAGATTTAATCGCATGAATTCAGACATGTTCTGCTGGCCTACAGTCTTTCCTTCGAACGAGTGATCAGTAATCACTTTGAGGTAGCTGTAAGCAGCGCCGATTGTTGCCATCAGCATACGTTGTCGCATCTGGTTCATCGTGCGAGGGTTCTTAACTCTGTAGACACGTTCTTTTGTAATCTGGGTGCCGTTGAGTTCACTGAATGTGAAATTCTTCGTGCTGCCTGAGCGCAGGCCGAAGAAGCCTTTTGATTTAGCCATAATAGTATATATTTAGGGGTGCCCATATATATGTACCTGGGGGCAGGTGGCACCATCCCTGCCGGGGCGCTTATCAACGTCCGCAAAGGTAGGAAATAGTTTTGAATGGGAGGTAATAGCGAGTAAGTTACGAATTACTTGCCGTTTCAACGCTTTTATTTACTAATTCTTTACATATTAACATTTATAGTTTAACTCACGTTAATATCGCTTAACCTATTTAAAACAAAGCCACCGCCCCGATAGGGGTGGTGGTCGGGGTTGTGGTGGTCAGTGAAATGGCGGCGGTAGCCGCCATACCATCTGACACCACGAAAACGGCCAACACTATATAAAGATGTTGGCCGTAATAAACAAAACATGGTAATGGTAATATCCTTTATTCTTTTACTCAGTCCAATTTTCTGAGAGATAACTATCTATTGCAAGATTTATGAGCCTATTTCTTTTCATGTTGTTTCTCTTGCAATATGCTTCCATCATTTCAAATATATTATTATCTATCTTAGCTGAGATAGCTTTTTGTTTTATCTGTTCCATAAAATTATTTCTTTAGTTAAAAGCTTTGTTTCTGAAATACCTTAGATGTTCATCTTTTAGTATCATGTAGTACTTCTTTTTTGCAACGCTTAGCTGCAAAATCTGTAGATCACCTGCAATATTGTATTTGAGCCAATTATGAGGTGAAAGTAAGTTATTGCAAAAAGGCTCCTTAGTTTTTGTTTGTATATTTGCTTTTAGCCAATTAACAAACATTTTTTCTACGCTCGGTCTATATCCAATACCTCTTATCTCTATTCTCGAACAAGAGAGAAGCTTCTTTAAATTTCGCTCCACCTTTATCAATTTGCAAAATGTCTGTTGGTTGATGTAGTCGATACCACACATCAACACACCATCTGGGTGTAACTCAGCAACCCGGTTAAGGGTTGCTTTGAGTGCATTTCTTAAGTTCGTGTTCATCCTGCTCATGATATGATAATGTATTTGATGAGTAATGCGATTATTATCCAATAAAAGGCATGGATAAAAAAGATGTTGAGGAAATCGAAGAACCATTTGTCCTCCTTGAAATTTTCTTTCTTCATAACGATAGCATTTTTATGAGGGGTGGTTAACCCCTCGTTACCTTATTTAATACTGCCATATCTCAATTAGCTTAATGATTAGATAAATAATGATGCATATACCGCCACATGTGGCGATATAAGTAGGGTTGAATCTATTATCCATATTTAATATATCTACTACTTTGGTATATTATAGGTTCGTGATAAGTATGTAGTTTCGATACCATTGAAAATGTAGTATCTTCCTTCATCCTCTTCATCATGGATTCCTTCTTCGAATGGTTCAAGATATCTAACCACATATTTAATATAGCCAAATGCGGCTAATTCGTTTTCGGATTCGAATACTATCTTATCATATTTGTTTCTCTTGACCATTAGGAAAACTTTGTATTTCTTCATAATTTATCCGCTTGGCCGTGATGCGGTAGGGCTGAAATGATTAATTAATAATTCTATTATACTCTGATTGCATAACTGCATTGCTTGTATGCAGATATATTTGTGTTGTTGCAATTGATGTATGCCCGAGGATTTCACGCAATACATCTAATCTCATTCCCTCGTTGATAGCATTTGTAGCAAATGTGTGTCTCAACTGGTGAGGACTTGCATCAACTCCGATACGTTTAAATGCGGTATAGATAGCATATCTAAAACCTCTATCATCCCATTTTTCAAAGATGGCTCCCTGCTTTTTACCTGTAGCCTTTATCATTTCCAGGATGTATGATGGGAAATAGATACATCTTTCTTTTCTGCCTTTGCCCATTATGATTGCCTGGGCGGTGTTGAAATTGATGTCTTCTATCTTAATTTCTCTTGTCTCTGATACCCTTAAACCCATAGATGCCATCATTATTATAGCCAGTTTGATGTCTTTTCTTGGCTCCTGCTTTACTGCCTTAATGATGTCCTCGGCATTGATGGTATGAGGGATAACCTTATCTTTCTTGGGTGATACAAGATATTTAGCTGGATTCTCGGCTATCTTATATTGTATCATCATCCAATTATAAAGACTTCGGATTGCTGATATATTAGCTATTATAGTATTATTGCTTGCTCCTGCTGCCTTTCTTCCTGCGAGATAGACGACTATATCATCAGCCTTTATTTCTGACCATCTACGTCCGATATTTGCTTTTGCAAATGAGCGTAAAGATGCTTCATATTGTCTTGCGGTATTCATTGAATAACCTTTAGTGTAAACTAAATATGTGATGTATTCGGTAATCATAAAACGATAGCATTTTAATGAGGGGTGGTTAACCCCTCGTTACCTTCTACTTAGTTTCATCAACTCCAATTATAATTTTGTCGATTCCATCTTTATCAATCCCCATAAAGATTGAACTGGTATATTGAATATCCTTGCAATAGTCCAAGATGCCATTATAAAGATATTCTCTATCAACACTGCTTTCTGGGAAAACTACTATATATAGTCCCTTTGCCTTTGCTTCATCGAACATTGCAAATGGGAAATCTCCAAAAGCTTCTTTGAAACTTGTTTCTTCTTCGAATTCAATATAAGTGGTAACTGCTTCGTTAGCACTTAAGAAATCTGCCAATTTGAATAACTGATTGTACGTCATATTACGATAGCTTAAGAGGTTGAGAGAGGACTACCCTTTCCCTTATCTCTGATGCAAAGATACGACTTTTTATTGAGATATGCAATTTTTTGTGAAAGAAAGTATATACTTATTATGCCATTTCGTCTATACATTTATAGGATTGGTCGATAAAATCGGGGTGGTTTTCGCCCTCATATTATTATGACGATTTCATGTAAGTAAGAATGTGAAATCGTCATAATAATATGAGGTTGGGGGTCTGGGGAATCCTCCCCAGGAAGCAAGATTGAATCCTTCCCAGATGGTAGGAGGTGGGGGGGACAACCGCTAAAAACAGACAAGGCGGACGGCTTTGCCGACACCGCACAAGTAATGACCTAACCGCTTTTAGGGGTGGTGGTCGGGGTAGGGGCTTGTTGGGGCAGCTGCGCCCATAGGGCGGTGCTGACCCGA
>SFVX01000005.1 GCA_004561445.1 bacterium
AAAATATTTCCAGCAAAGAGAGGACAGACAGATGAACAATTACAGATTTGAGTTAGCAGATATCATAAGCAAACTAAACGGCAAAGGAATTATCCTTCTCTTGCGCTTCGCCAAACTGCTCATAAAAAATAAAAATCTTTCGAAATAAACACAATTTCTTTCAAAAGGCTATTTACAAACAAACGTTCATGTGATATAATCGAAAGCAGTAAAAGAAGGGAAGTGCGAAATGAAAGAACACATCATTAACGAAATAACGGAAATCCTCCGCGAGTGTACCGTCGAGCGGCTGAGAGTTATTGTGTGGCTTATATCCGCTATAGCAGAAGCGACGGATAGGACAGCGGAGCTTTCGGAGAAAGCCGTACTAAGCATCGCAAGACACGCAAAATAGAAAAGAGCAGGGAAGTGATTCCTTGCTCTCTTTTTTTATTCGGCTTTTCTTCTACAAATTTTAGCCCAGTGTTTTACGAACCATGCTTTAAATTCTGGGCAATCAACATTCGAACAACGACGTGCTCTGAAAAGCTGATTGCCTTGATATATTATCGTTGGCAGTTCTTTCATATGCACCTCGCTTTAGAAAGGTAGGACTTCCGAATCGGGGTTTATGTCCTCGAATACAGGTATGGTGGCAGCTGTTTTCGGTTGGGTGTATGCGTCGGGGATGTAGCTTGACTGCGGAGCGGCTTGCGGCATTTCCGACTTTGCATCAACAAAATGTGCTTCGTCAGCGACAATATCTGTAGCGAAACGCTTCTGTCCCTGTTGGTCAGTCCATGTTCTTGTCTGAAGGGTTCCGACTATGCAGATGGAACTTGCTTTTCTGAAATAGCGGGTGATGAATTCAGCCGTCTGCCGCCATGCGGTTACGTTGAAGAAATCCGCTTTAGTTTCCTCTCCGTCTTTGCCGGAGCAACGTCTGTTGACCGCAACGGTAAATGATGTTACGGAAATTCCTGACGGCGTGGTTTTGAGTTCGGGCGCGTCCGTTAAACGTCCACCGAGGATAACGCGATTAAAATTAAAGTTTGCGATAAGTCAACACTTCCTTTCAGTTTTTAAGCAATAGTGTAGCGGCTATGATTTCAACCGCTATTTGTCCGTACATCATCGCCTTTATTTTCGGCTTGACAGGTTTTGCGTTCGGTGCTTCATATAGTGCAAACGCTCCGATGAAATAACCGATGGCATACCCATACAGCAGTATTGCGACGATTATTTTAATTATCTGCATTGGTTTTATCCCCGTCTCTCGATTTCGGGTATTCGATATCCGTTGCGCAGGTCATATAGCCTATAGCGTCTATAAAACTGTCGTAGTTCTCGAAATAGCTTGTCTCCATTCGACCGAGCTTGAACAGCACCATCATTATGGCTACGTCTCGCTCGGTTATATGGAAGCCTATATCAGACACAAGGCAATTGTGTTCGAGGTACGTATGCCAGTATTCAGCTATCTTCTTGAAGCTGTCTTCCGGCTCTCCGTACTGCTCGTTGCGGTCGTTGCATATTATCTTCTTTACTTCGCTAAGGATTGTTTCACGGTTTTCTTTGCTCATAATGGTTCATTTCATCCTTTCTATTGCAACTAATATGTAGTCCTCATCGTGACAATTGAGTTCTAACCGTTGCACGTATTTTTTACTATCATCTTCAAAAAACAGTCCTTTGAGCGAATCAATAATGAGTTTCGCGTAGGTTGAATCATTGTCGATATCCAACCTATCGTTAAACCATAACTTAACGCCAACAGGGACATTGAACATTGAAATCGGAACATTTTGTTTCAAAAGTTCGCTTCGTACAAGCTTATGCCAGTATTCAGCGTCTTTTTGCCTCACCGCCCAATGCTTTCCCGCGTAGTATGCGTTCAGTCCGTAGCGTCTGTTCCATGCGGTCTTTCCGGCTTTGGTCGGCGGGTAGTCGATTTTAAACATTACCGTTTTCGTCGTTATCACCTCCACTCACACACTCGTCACCTCCGCAGAAGTGAAGATAATCGGTATCGTACATTCTCCCGCAGTCAGGGCAATTCACGACCTGCGGCAAGCGTGAGAGAATATACCGCGCATTGTTTATAGCTTCAAGCTCCTCCCACATTTCCTTGTCGGTTTTTCCCTTGCTGAGGAAAAGATGCTGATTCCGCTCGACATAGCGTTGCATGGCTCTGTCTAAGATTTTTATAATTTCATCTCTTGTCATTATCTCTCCCTCCAGTACGCTTCTATTGCTGCTCTAAAGCCGTTGTTCGGCTGCTCTTTGCTGTCGGCGTGATTAAGATTGTCAAGGCATTTTTTAAAACACACTTCACAAATCGTTCTTCCGTCAACAGGCGGTCTTTTTCCACACAGCTTGCACAGTTTTACGCCATCCATCAGTTCACGCGGAGTAAATCTTTCCGTTTTGCGGCTGTATTCGCGGTTCTTCTTCGTTCGTTCTATCCGACACTCCGTGCAGGATTTATAGCCTTTGTCCGCGGGCTTCTTTCCGCAGTAGATACACACTCCGTCCTCTCTTCGACGCGCAAGCATTTTCTTCTTCAGCTCACACTGTCGTTTCTTCTGCTCTGGCGTAAACTCCCTCGGCGAGGTAAAGGTATCGTTGATGCAGTCGGGATAAGGGCAATTAAAGCAGTCGCTTATTTTGCAGTGCATTCGTTTTGTGCTATCCTTTCTTTGCAGTCAATCACCAGTGCAGGGAGTGCTTCGGCGAACACATTCAGCAAGCCAAATCCTTCTTCTTTGCGTACAAGCATCGCGTGAATGTACAAACTCCGTCTTGCAAGTTCGAAAAATCCGCTGAGGTTGCAGTCTTCTCTTGCGCAGTTCATGCATGGGGATTCTCCCGCAAGTTCTTCCACTTCCGGCGACGTAATGAACGCTAATCCACACTTTTTAAGAAGTTCATCGGATGTTGTTCTCATTTAATCTACCTCCGCAAGCCAGTATTCACGTTTGCAGAATACACACATACTAAGAGTGTCAGGCGTCACTTTAGGGCATTTTTGTAATACATCAACCTTGTTCGGGCATATATCAATCGTATTATGACTGAATGGACTGAATGGCGCATTCGGGAACATCTTCAAAAATTCGCTTTGTCTCGTCTTAACAGGGTGTTCTTTTGCCCACTTTTCCACAGTGGCAACAGCTTCATCTGGATGAGTAAAGCACCTCGTGTCGCAGTCAGTGTGTTCCTTGTATAAACCGCAGGATGTGCAGTTGTCCATATTACTACACATCCGTTTTTTTGCTTTCAAAAATTCAACCGCGTCCATAGTTTTCCTCCCAATGTTTCTTAATTCTCGCGAACACGTCCTCCGCTGTCAGCCATCCTTTTACGATGCCGTCTTTGCGTTCTTCCTTCGTCAGCAGTCCCATGATTTCCAGTTTGTCGCACACTCCTCCGCGGGTTAATGCTCCCTCGATTACACTGCATACTCTTCCTGCGTCAGCGGGGTAGCATATTTGATATCCATCCCATTCGTCGTGCAGTTCTTTTCGCGGATAGAAGTCGAACACTATTCCCGCTTCCTCGAGCATTGCTTTCAGCTTGAGGATTTCGTTATACTGTTCCATTTGCTTTCTCCTTCTTGTGCGGCGAGCTGCTTTGACAACTCGGTTATTTTAATCAGTGAGTAATATCCCGAATAAGTTGGTGGAATTTCTCTCGTTTTGCCGCCTATTTTTTTCCATGTCGCATTATTAACGGCGGATATTTCGTGCCATCTGTAGATATCGTTTGCAAGCAATCTCGCTTTGTTTCGCGGAAAACGGAGTTCGCCCATCAGCCGTTTAATGAATCGTTTCTTTGTCACGCTTTACCTCCTATACTGACAGCCTATCATGTTTGATAGTTCCATCAGCTCACGTCTGAGCCGCTTTATGTCAGACTGCAATTGTGTGTGATTAGCCATGCCGTTATATACACTCGGCTTGCCCTGATTGCTTTCGATGTCCTTTTGCAGACGTGCGGCAAGTTCTTTCACGAAAATTGCCTGCGCGCTTATTTCTGCTTTGCTTGACATTATTATTCATCCTCACTTTCTCTTCTTTTGCCGTCATCGCAGAACTGTTCCGGCATAACGCCGTCTCCGCGTCCCAGCATACACCAAAGGCAGCCCTCGACGAAGCTGTCCTCGTATCTGTCTTTGCGGTCAAGCTGTCTGTGATGGATACAGTCTTTGCATCTCACTACTTCTACAACATCTTCGCCCGTGTTCTCGGCATACTCAAACACCATGTTGTACATCTCGTCGGCAACGGGATTCTCTCCTATCTCCGGCATTATCTCGCGCAGCCTGTACAGTAGTTCTTGTAATCTTTCGTACTCAGTCATGTTTCTTTTTCCTACTTTCTTTAAATTTACGATAGGCTCGAGTATATTCATAAGACGGAGCAAAGATATGCTCAATGGCGTTTGCTAACTTAGGCTCATATTTGTGTAAGATTTTCAGTTCTTCTTCAAATCTGCTATTAAAGGGACAACCCGCACAACCTGTGCGTTTAAACCCATACACAGTATAAGCGTCGCTATGAACTATATTGTATGTTTGCTCAAAAGCCGATCTATCTTCGTCAGTCCACCAAAAACAAGGATAATATTTATCGGCTTTACCCTTACCGGAATTAAAGCATTGCGATATACTCGCTCTAACGCCGCCTTCAGCTCGTCGTATTCCAAGACAAACAAGGTCGGCTTTTAATTCCTTTTCCATATCGGCGGATGGCTTCTTTTTCGCGTAATAGCAGCATTTATCGGAGATTGGAAAATCAGGTGGGTTTTCGCTTATATAATCCCGCATAACTTTTGATACTGAGAATCTTCCTTTTGTACTGCACCACCACGATAATGCTCCCTGACAATTAGGATATTTGTCTGCTAATTCTTCTATTGTTCCTTTATCCCAATTAAAATCATGATGTTGAAATCTGCTTATTCTATCGCTAAATTCTTTTGAGAAAAACGGATATCCCACTTTTGCTATTGCCGCAGGAACTGTAACCTTTGCTCTACGTTTTAAAATCTCGATACCATACTTATCTTCGAGATAATTTAGCTGTCGTTTAGTTGCGTCCAACTCAACTCCCGTGTCGTACCACACATACGTTATTTTATGTTCTTCGTCTTTAGGGCTAAGATTCTGCACAATATCAATCATGCAGTCGCTATCTGCCCCTCCCGAGACGGAGACGAGAATGTTGTGGTGAGACGCTAAAACACTTTTCGCCTTAACAAGACCGTCGAAAATAGTTGCCGTTGGAGCTTTATTTATGTATTCAGTCATGTTTTACCTTTCCGCATTTCTCACATACATAACCGTATCCGGCTTTGTGTGTCATTTGCTGCCCACAACAGCGTGTTTTTCTTTTATTTTGCGTTTTACGTTTCAGTTTTCTCGCGAAACTCATGTTTCCTCCTTGTATATATACTCGACCGCCGCAATCAGCCGCTTTACTTCTTCGTAGGTCTCCGATACTCTGATGTGGTCGTATGTACCAAAATATATAACGGTGGGAGCTTTGTTATCTATCATTACTTGTCCTATGGAGCCTACGTTGACTAACACGGGAGTGTTGCGCTTGTTTTCGTCCATATCCCACAGGTGCAGTTCGATAAAGTTATTCATTGTTTTTCTCCTTGTTGTTAAGCCATTCGCAGTATTTTTCGCAATCTTCTTTGCTCTCGAATACCGTTACACAATAATTATAACTATCTATTTTTTCGGGTTTAAAATCGCTACTGCGCACTACATAACAGCGCACATAATCGCTGTAACTTTCGCTGTCGCCTTGTACTTTGTCGTAGTAAAACTGCACTGTTTCAGGCGATTTGTTGGCGTAAATACGAGCAAGCCGCACCTCAGCAGGGTAATATATCACTTTTCTGCGGCGGCATTTGCACTGCTCACGGTATTTCGTGCCTTGCGGAGAGTAAAATGTGATATATCCGTCCTCATCGCACTTGTTGCATTTTTCTTTGGGTTCGTCGTATCGCCATGCCGCTCTCCATCCTACCGCACAGCATTCAGCAAGTATTTCCTGCGCTTTCTTGTCGCGGTACTTGCGTTCAATATCCGCTTCGGCTTTTGCCATCTTCGCGATTTCGTCATGGTACTTGCGCTCGATTTCGCTCTTGCGTGCTTTGTAGTCTTTTAGCTCGTCGAGTTCCTTTTGAAGCTTTTCTATAAGTTCCTTGATTTCGCGCTTGACATCCGCTCTAAGCGCAGTTTTAAATTCCTCTATCTGTTCATCAAATTCGGGCGTATCGTCCCAAAAATCTACAAAATCTCCTAAATGCTCATCTTCAAGGCCATTTTCATCTTCAAAGTATTCTTCTTCGTAGTTATTCATCCTTTTCTGCTCCTTTCTGCTTCTATACCTTGTTCCATTCCGCAAGCGTAACCGTTGTTGTATGCATTGCGCACGTCTTCTTCGGTATATGTCAATCCTGCTTCGTAAAGCAGTCGCGCATACTTTAGCGCGGTACACTCCATCATGCGCATATACTTTTTCGGTCTGTCCGGACAGCTTGCGCAATGCAATTCTCGGCATTCTTCCCACGCTTTGCACATGATATCCATCATCATTTCTTGTTTGCGCGGAATCTCTATATCTTTGAGATCTTCGTAATCTCTCATCGACATTTCATTCGTCCTCCGTCATTCCACTATCGGAAGAAACCATATTGATTTTTCCACTTCCTCCAATGTGTATCTAAAATTTATGACGTTCCCGTAATCGTCTTTGCAATTTCCATTTACAAATTCATACACACGTCCTTTTGTGTACTTAGGGATATACGTTAAATCCATCAAACACACTACTTTTCCGTTGAATAGCTCTTCTTTCTTCTCATCCTCGCCGAAAATCTTCTTCGTAACAGCTTCAACGGCGGCTTTCTCGCTGTATTCGTCTTTGCTGTAACGCGTCACGGTTGCTTCTTTCGCTACGTCCTTGCCGTGTATCAGCTTTGCCGTAGTGGTGTCGCCGGATGATGTGATAATCAACTTAAATTCGGGTTCTGCGGTTTTTATGAGTTCGATATCTCTTTCTGCTACCCACCAGCCGCAGCCGTATTTGGTTCTCCCTTCACAGTTGTGGTGCGATATTGGGCGGTCAAGTTCTATTGCTATATCTAGTTTTTCTTTATCCGCGTCTTTGCCAAAGCATTTAATGACACCCGTCGTGCCACGTGGAACCGCATACCTGTCTACTACCAACTTAACTCTATCTCCAACTTTAAACTTTGCCATTACTGTTCTCCTTTCAATTTTGCAAGTTTTTCCTCAAGTTCTCGCACTCTGTATTCTTTTATGCATTCTTCAAACTCTGTCTTTGTTGACGTGTAGATTTCGTCAAAGTCTTTGTAAAGTTCATATCCGTTCTGCACAGAGAAGATGTATTCCTTGTTTAAGCGGTCGTAGTCATATGGATGGTATGCGAGTATCGTGTCATTGAATCTTTCCCAAACGTCATTTGTTTTGTCACCGTACAGCAAGTGTGAATCGTAGCTGCCGCAGAAGTTAAGTCTGCCGCATCCGCCATTGTCGACGCGCATATGCCACACGCTGTCGCTCGGCTCGTAATGCGTTTCCGAGTTGGTAAGTAGCGGTTTTTTTAGAATTTTGAAGCCGAAGCCGTGACCGCCGTTTAAAAAGTAACCGTGACTGTAAGAGTAAAATTCTTTAAGGGGTATATCATACATCTCGCTGATTTCAAATATATCAGCTAATTCCTCGATTCTCCATCGGGGATATTTGCTTTTGAGGTACTTTATATTTTTAAGCGTTTCTCTCGCAAGTTCTAAGTCTTCCATATTATCTTCCTTTCTGCCGGATTCCGCCGGCGCGGTATTTTTGCTATTCCGTTTCGGGTCCCGTCGTAGCGATTCGGTGCCATTCCGTTGCCGTT
>SFVX01000006.1 GCA_004561445.1 bacterium
AAGGCAGTTAAAGTATAGAAAAAGAACGATGAAATCGAAAAGGAAATCATCGTTCTTTTTTCATGTCTTAGGAATTAGTTTTTTCCCAGACACTTATTTTTGTGAGTAAGATAGAATATAGATATAAGATTAATTAAATTAACAGAAAGGTTCAAAAATTGTGACTAATCTTCACGTAATTCAAGCAGATATCACCAAATTAAAAGTCGACGCAATTGTTAATGCTGCTAACCGTACTCTTTTAGGCGGAGGAGGGGTAGACGGTGCTATTCACCGGGCTGCTGGTCCAGAATTACTAGCAGAGTGTCAAACTCTCAAGGGATGCGATACTGGGGAAGCAAAGATAACTAAAGGCTACAATTTACCAGCTAAATATGTTATTCACACTGTAGGACCAGTTTATAATCCGAATTTTGCTCAAAAAGATGCAGAACTTTTAGCGAATTGTTACCGCAATAGTCTTGATCTGGCTAAAAAGTATAATTTACATTCAATTGCTTTTTCTTGTATTTCAACTGGTGTATACGGCTATCCAAAAGAAGAAGCTGCTAAAATAGCTGTTGAAACTACAAGAAGCTGGCTTAAACAACAAAAATTCAATATTAAGGTCTACTTTTGTGTATTTGATTCAGAAAATAAAGCCATATATAATAAACTAACGTCTTAACTAAAGTGAGGAGTTTTAGATGAGTTTAAAATATGCAAAACGAAGTCAGGTGATTTGGTTTGCGATCTTGGCTGCAATAAAGGCTTGTAATATCTTATTTGTGGCCTATATGATCAAGATTATGCTGAATGTGGCATCATCGCATTCAAAGGATGTAATGCATTTAGTGCGTTTAGCAGCTTTAACGGCTTTAGGGCAGCTCTGTTTCATGATGAGTAATTTCATCTATGAGCGTGTAAAGATGGGAATCATTCGTGATGTTAATATGGTTTTCAAGCAGGCTAATTTACAATATTTGGTTGATCAAGGGGAAACCGATATAAAAAATGGCTTGTCACTTATGACGAATGACCTAAAACAAATTGAAACAAATCGAATTACAGCTCAACTTGATATGATTTATCAGGGCTTAACTTTTATTGGATCATTAGCTTTTGCCTTATATAATTCCTGGCAAATGACTATTATTTTCGTAGTTGCGATGGCGGCTCCAGCTGTTGTACAAATCTTTACTAGTAGAATTATTACCAAAAAATCTAAAATTTGGGCTAAAACAAATGCTAATTATACTCAGAATGTTTCTGATTCATTAAATGGGGCCCAATCAGCTAAACTCTATAATGTTAGAGATAATATTGTCGTAAGAGCAACAAAATCAGCTCAAAATATGGAAAATGCTCTGCGAAATATGAACTTAACTCAAGCTTGGGCCTTAGAATTAATTTATTCTGCTGCTGAATTATTCTGTTTCATTATTCCATGTACGATTGGTGGCATAATGATGATGCAGGGAAGCTTAAGTGTTGGTACTTTATTTATGATGGTAGATTTGGCAATGAACTTTATTACGCCAGTCGTAACCTTGTTTAATGAATTTAACCAAGTTAAATCAACCGTTCCAATGTGGAAGAAAACACAAAAAGCCCTTAATTATGAAATAAAAGAAAATTCAGAGAAAGCCAAGAAGTTTGAAGGACTAGATGTAAAAAATCTTTCGTATCAAACTAAGGCAGATAAGCATACAATTTTTACAGATGTTAATTTACAGGTTAAACCTGGAGAAAAGATTCTTCTCATGGCTCCAAGTGGTTGGGGTAAAACTACCTTGTTGCGACTAATGCTTGGCTTAAAGAAACCAGTAAAGGGTAAAATTTTAATTAACGGAAAAAATGTAACTGGGGACTGGGCAAAAGCTCATAATTATTTCTCTTATGTTAATCAAAAACCTTTTATGTTCGATGATACGTTGCGGTTCAATATTACCTTAGGTAGAAAGGTTAGCGACGAGAAATTAAAGGAAGTTATTCATTTAGCTGGTTTAGATGAATTAGTCAAAAAAGAGGGGCTTGATCATAAAGTTGGCGAAGCTGGCAATGGTTTATCAGGTGGACAAATCCAACGAATTGAAATTGCTCGTGCCTTATTATCAGGACGCCCAATTTTATTAGCTGATGAAGCTACGAGTGCTCTAGATCCGAACTTATCTTTAGCAATCCATGAAACTCTTTTGAAAAATCCTGATGTTGCAGTAATTGAAGTTGCTCACAAAATTTCACCAAAAGAAAAAGCGATGTTCAATAAAATTGTTCACTTAGACATGAGTGAAGGAAGTAAAAACAAAAATAATTAAAAAATAAGCTTGAGAAGTTTTATACCTCTCAAGCTTATTTCTTTAGTTTAATTTTGCAAAAAAGTTAGTAAAAATTTTTTCTTGCTTCGGATCGTTTAATAGCTTATCTGGTCGCCATTGAATACCTAACATTGTTTGATCAGTTGATTCGATAGCTTCAATAATACCGTCAGGGGCAGTTGCTACAATGTTAAAGTTGTTGGCAATCGTCTTGATAGCTTGATGGTGGTTGCTATTAACGTAGGGATGAGTTCCTACAGCTTTAGCAAGTTCACTTTCATCAGTTACATTAACGTGGTGACTTTCTAAAGAGAGATCATTTGGCTGAATATGTTGAACACCTGCACCAGAATTTTGAGCATAAATATCTTGGAAAAGTGTACCGTTAAAAGCAACATTTAACATTTGCATTCCGCGGCCAATTCCTAAAATTGGTAAATTGGAATCATGAGTATTTTTAATCAAGTTTAGCTCAAATTGGTCTCGATGTGGATCAGTTTCTCTAAGCTCAGGAAGTGGCTCTTCGTTATAAAAAATTGGCGTAATATCAGGACCATCGCTGAGAATCAAAGCATCGAAATTGACGCCAGGCACTGGCATCGTCTTTAAGCTTACGGGAGCAAAGACAAGAGGAAGAAATCCAAGTTTTACCACCGTATCAACAACACTTCGATCAACAATTACCTCATTATTTTTAATACCTGCACTAATACCGATAGTTTTCATAAAGAAACACTCCTTTAACAAGTTAGGCGTTGCGAGATTGGGAAGAAAATTGCATGATTAAATAATTAATCAGTAGGGTAATCCCAGTTGCTGCAAATACCCATTCATAAGTAAACATACCAGAAATAGTTGAACCTAGTAAAGACCCTAAGACCGCCCCAACTGCTTGGAAGGATTGGTTGTAAGAAAAGACCCTACCAAATGCTTCTGGTGGAACATTCAAAGTAAGAATTGTTTGAGCAGCTGGCAGTAAGCCAGCACTGATAATTCCTAATAAGAAACGCCAGAAAGCTAATGACCAGGCATTAGGAATAAAAGTCATTGGAATAAATAAAATAGTAGCAATTAATAATCCCCATCGCAAAACTTTTTCAGCACCAACACGATCCATTAAGTGACCAATATGTGATGCAGAGAGCATTGTACCAAGACCTGGTGTAGCGGCAACAATCCCGGCGATTAGGGCAATATTATTACTGTGCGGCATTAAAGATTTAACATAAAGAGAGACAATGGGATCGATAGACATAGTTGAAGATTGAACAATCATTGTCGTCACAAACATAATGATAATTAATTTAACATTAGGTAAGCTTTGCAGTATTTGTCCCATTGGTTTCATCTTTTCTCGGGGAACTGGCGTGAAGTCTTCTTTTACTAATAACCATGTTCCTAAGAAAGTTAGAAACATTAGTCCGCCAGTAATAAAGAAGGGGATGCGATAACCGAAGGCGCTTGATAAGGCACCACCAATTAGAGGTCCCACTAAGTTACCCGCAGTTCCTGCAGTCATCATTTGACTCATTACCCAGCCACTACGCTGGTGCGGTGTCTCACCTGCCATGAGCGCCGTTGCGTTATTAATATAGCCTGAAAATAAGCCTTGTAAGAAACGCATACAGATAATAAAAAGTGCACTTTGAGCTAGGCCTGTAATAAAGATCGTTAAACTCATAACGCCAGCAGCACGCATGCACATTAATTTTCTACCTTTACGATCGGCTAAATTACCCCAGTAAGGGGAAATAATGGCCTGGGCAATAAAAGTCATGGCAAATGCTAACCCTGAGTAAAGGTTTAATTGTAGTTTATTATAATGACCTAGTTCAGCCATAAATAAAGAAATAAATGGCATTGTCATTGAATAACCTAATCCTGTAATAAAACAACCGAGCCATAGAGTATAAAAAGTTTTATGCCAACCATTTGGTAAAGTGCTGGCTTGTGATTTATTCACCTAGTCATCTCAATTCTAAATTACTTTTTAATTTATAATAGGATTATTTTAGCACAGTGTTTTAAAAGTAATTATTTTCATCTTATTAACTTGTTTAATTTTCTTAAAAAAGTAATGCGGATAGTCTTCTAACATGCTAATATTGATTAGCACAATAAGGTAAAGGTAGAGAATAGTGAATAAGATGGAAGATTCTAAAGATAAGAAAAAAGTTTTAACTAGAGAAGAGTATCGAAAGCGACTAGCAAGCCATGGTAAAGTAAACGTTTGGGACTTATTCTTAAATCGGCCATACATTTCAGTAGCTTTAATTGTGCTAGCAATTCTATTTATTATGACCAAGTGGTGGCTTGGTCTAGTAATTTTAATAATTGCTGCAATTGCTGGAGCATTTATCATTGTAAAAAGTAAAAATCCTGACAGAACTCTTAGTTTGGAATTTAAATTAGGTGGGAATAAGACACTTCATTTACTTAAAGCATTGCAGTTAGGAGCTTCAATGATCATGTTTTTGTCCACTTATATGCGACAAGTTGTTACTATTAATTTTCAAACTACTGGCTCACAAGATATGTTAAAAATGCTCCAAGGTGCGGCTGCTAGCACCAATAATGTTTATGCGGCTCAGGGAGCAAATGTAGTTGGATTACTGGATAGCTTATTAGGCGGTAGTTTGTGGGGAACATACCGCTATGCGACAAATAGTGGTCAATTTATGAATGATCCTGCAGGTAGATGGATTATGATTTGGACTTTCCTTTTAATGGTAGCCCCTGCTATTTGTGTTTTGGCACAATTCTTTAGAGAACCATATTCACGTCGGGCTATGTTAGTTGGGTCAGGTATTTCAATAGTTTTATTTGTTTTGACGCCAACTATGATTAATCGATGGGCATATCAATTTGCCATTAACCACCAAATTAACCCAGCACAGATTGGTCAAATGTTTAGTGTTGGCTACATGGCTTACTTTGGCATGGGATGTAGTATTCTAGTATTTGTAATCGCTATTATTCGCAGCATTAAACGAGATAAATTTTAATGAATGAAGATAAAATTGCTACTATAATTTAGGTAGCAATTTTTTATTTGGAGAAAAAAGATGAGTTTTGATCAAAGAAAAGTAGAAATTAACAAGCAAATGATTTTAATGCCCATTAATACTGGTGTAAGTGAAAAAGATATTTTAAAGCAAGCAGAGGAAATAAAAAAACTCCAACCTGAGATGATGGAGTGGAGAATTGATTATTTTAAAGACGTAGTTTTAATGAACAGGTTACTTGAAGTGGCAGGAAAAGTGAAAAATGTGATGGGGACTATTCCTATTTTAATTACATTTCGTAGCCAAAAATTCGGCGGCAAAACTGAATTAGATAGTGAAGATGCATATTTAAACTTAGTAAAAATCGTAATTGATTTTAAATTAGGATATGCTGTTGATATCGAGCAAGGGCACGTTTCTGATAGAGTAAAAGGTTTAATTGAAGATGCAAAATCGAAGGAAGTCCAAGTGGTACTTTTTTAGATAAAAAAACTCTTTCGGAAAAGTGACCGAAAGAGTAAAGTTAAGGAAAGCTACAAAATGTTATATGAAAGCGCTTCAACCGCCTTCATAGATTATTATAGTAGAGTGTGAGCTGAAGTGCAAATGTTTTTTTCAGAGATGAGGAATAAATTTGAATAACGATCCACTTATATTTGAATTTGCGATAGCTAAAGATAAACCATCCAGTTTTAATGGCAGTAAGGATACTACCTGTCCTTTTTGTGATGTGGAAAATTTAAGGGATATTTATCAAACCAATGGTCCAATGATCTGGCTGGCTAATCGTTTTCCAACTTTAAAAGATACAAAACAAACAGTATTAATTGAATCAGATGAACATCATGGGGATGTTGCTACATATTCACAAGAATATAATCGCCGCTTAATGAAGTTTGCTCTTGAATGTTTCGACAAGATGAGGAAAAACAGAGAATTCAGATCAGTTCTTTGGTATAAAAATTTTGGACCTAAGTCTAATGGATCACTGTCTCATCCACATATGCAAATTGTTGGTTTGTATAAAGAAGATGGCTATAAATATATTCATGAAAATAATTTTACTGGAATTACTGTTTTTAAGACAAATAATATGGAAGTTAATTTCGCGACACATCCAGTTCAAGGCTTTCAAGAATTAAATGTTAATTTAATAGATAAAAACGGCTTAAATCTTTGGGCGGATTGGATTCAATACGCTATCCGTTATACTTTAGAAGAGATGTATGGGGGAAAATGTGATTCATATAACCTATTTTTCTATCCCAATAAAGACGGAATCTGTTGTAAAATTATCCCACGTTTTTATGCGCCGCCTTATTTTGTAGGATATAAATTATCTGAGTGTAATGATAATAACACCTTGAGAAAAGAAGCGAAGAGATTATTAAATTTTGTACAAAAATCTTGAAATAATATTTCAGTACCTTAGAATGTTGAATAGAAATAGGGGTACGTTATGGATTTATCTACTAAAGTTTTAAACAATTATCCTAATTTTAAGGGAGCATCTAAAAAAATTGCCGATTATTTATTGGCTCATCCAAAGACTTTTTTACAAGAAGATGCACAAGGCTTGGGAAAAATTACTAAAACTAGTGCTGCTTCGATGATTCGTTTTTGTCAACAATTGGGGTTTAAGGGCTTAAAGGATTTTCAAATTCAACTTGCTCAAGATACCCCGCAAGAAAGTGAGAATACAATTGAACCGATTGTGGATAATCATGATAATCCACATATCGTTTTACAAAAACTTCTGTCAAGTATTGAACATAATACTGAAAAGACAGCTCATTTGATTGATGGAATGGCCTTAAATCAAGCGATCAATTTTTTGAAAAATGCTGATCGAATCTATTTAGCCGGTGTTGGTGCCTCCAGCTTACCTGCTCAAGATCTTTACTATAAATTTATTCGTAGTGATAAAAATGTCATTTTTAATCAAGATATTCATATTGCCTTAGAGAGAATTTGTTATTCCCATTCGACAGATGTTTTGGTTATTTTCTCTTATAGTGGCCTGACTCAAGAAATATTATTACTTGCTGAACAAGCACGTAAGAATCATACTCCGATTATTGCGGTGACTCGTTCTCATCAGTCTCCCTTGGTTGAAGTCAGTGATGTAGTTTTAGGTGTATCAACAGATGAAAAGTAGGTGCGATAGATTCACTTTTTTCTGAAGTGTTTGTTTCAAGTGTTTTATTTTTAGCAACGATTAATCAAGATTTACCTAAATTAGAAGAAAAGCTTAAAGAAACAGAACTAGTAACTAATCAATTAAAACAATTAGATGAGTAGTATTCTAATAATGAATTAAATAAAGGCTGTAAGCTACTAGAAAAGATGCATTTAAGCATCTTTTTCTTTTGAAATTAAAAGCTATCTTGATATAGGATAATAAAAAGTTTTAAAATAACTTTATAATAAAAGATACTGATATAATATATATATAATATATAAGATAACGTAAGTTAAGTTTTGTCTAATTCTAATAAGAAAGGCGATTGCTTTATGTTAAAGAGTAGAATTACTGACATTATCCAAAAGTATGATATTGATGCAGGTGTAATTGTTAAGTATGGCGATCAAATTATGTATCAACATCAAGCTGAGAAAATTTTTCCAGCAGGAAGTTTGATTGACTTAGCTATTGCTGCATATATTGAAGATCAGTGGAAAAAGACCCCTGAAGTTGTGGATGAAAAAATGGAAGTTACTGATCTTTCTCGTGTGCGTGGCGCTGGTATTATTGGTGATTTACGTCGTACTAATTGGAGCGTTCGAGACCTAGTTTATTTAACTAGTGCACTATCAGATAATGTAGCTACTAATCTATTAATTGAAAAATTTGATATTTATGAAATTGATGAGTGGTTAAAAAAGAATTATCGCGGCATCCGATTGGGAAGAGCGTTAATGCGCTATTCGGCTAACGATCAAGATAACGAATGTACAGCTGCTAGTGTTGATAAGTTGATTACACATTTAATGACTACTCAAAATCTTTTTTGTGCTTTAGTGCGTAAAGGATTAGGCAATCATACTATTCCAACAGATTTAACTTTTTATGGGGATAATCTTCTTACCTACAATAAACTGGGACGAGATCGTCAGGCATGCCATGAGGTTTGTGCTTTTATGACAAAAAAAGCACCAGTATTTTGCACGGTTTTGAGCAGTTATGAGGGAAGAAATATAGGGGATAGATTATTCTTCCAAGAATTAAGTAAGTTGATTTTTTCACATGTGAAAAGTGCTGACTTTGAAAAATAGGAATCCTAAGAATAGATAAGGATTCCTATTTTTTATAAACTAAATTGCAAGGGTAGAAAATAGTGAGCGGAGGAACAATTTTTGAAAAATATTTTTCGAAAAATAGATATGTATTCTAAAAATTTTAGAATACATTGGCTAGAGTATGTCGCTTTGTTTATCGGAATAGATATTTTTACGCAGATGCTAATCATTCCGTTATTCAGGTATGTAACAACTGGAATTTTAAAAGCTAGTGCAATTCCGTTTGTTTCATATCAAAACATTGTTACCATTATTACCACGCATACTGGAGTTGCCCTCCTACTAATCTTGGAATTAGTTATCCTGCTTTTAGTAATTTATGGTGTATTTGCCTTAATATTATTGGGAATTAGAGAAATTTCTCAGAATCAATTTTCACTTAAATTACTATTTAAAGAATTATGGCAGACATATCGTTCTGTTCGAATAGGTTCCATCTTATTACTAGGCTTATATTTTTTATTAATTGTACCTTTTGCAGATATGGTTTATCGAACGCCGCTATTAGCCAAAGTTCAAATTCCAGAATTTATTTTGGATTTTATGACTAGAAACATTTGGCTGATTAGTGGATTGATAATTTTTTATTTGCTAGCTTTTATTTTTGGTATCAGATTGATTCTGACGCTTCCCTTTATGATTTATCAAGAAAAAAAGACATGGATTGCGATGAAAGAAAGCTGGAAATTAACTAGCCACAAAAATTGGTGGATCCTCTTAAGTAGCTTATTAGTTGCAGGAATTTGTGTTAGCGTAATTTTAGTTAGCTGCAATTTAATAATTTATTTCTGTCAATTGGGATTAGATCATTTGCCAGAAAAGCTTAGCTTTAGTTTTGCTATTTTTAATCTGTTACTGGTTCAGATATTCAGTGAGTTAATTGCAATTTGGATTAGTGTTATTTCTATCTTAATTGTCGTCACACCGTTAAATAGTTTTAAGTGGGAAGATCAGAAAAAAGTAAAAAGTAAAAAGACAGTTAAAATAGTAGATTCCTGCTTAATAATCATTTTTGTATTGGCTGCAGGAATCAATAGTGCCTTGTATTTAAAGGGAGCGGATATGCAGCGCCCAGTCACTATTTCACACAGAGGTGTAAGTGATAAAAATGGAGTTCAAAATACTATCCCAGCTCTAGAAAAGACGGCAAAACTTCATCCAGATTATGTGGAAATAGATTTGCATGAAACAAAAGATAATCAGTTTGTAGTTATGCATGACGAAAATTTGAAAGAGTTAGCTGGCATTAATAAAACTCCAAAAGATTTAACTTTAAAGCAGTTGACCAGAATTACGCTTCATGAAGATGGGCACCAAGCTAAAATCGCCAGTTTTGATCAATACCTGAAAGCTGCTAAGAAATTAAATCAAAAATTATTAATCGAAGTTAAGACAACGCCCAATGATTCTCCAAAAATGCTCCAGCATTTTAATCAAAAATATGGCAAGCTAATTATTAAGCGTAAATATCAAGTTCAATCATTAGATTATCGTGTTATTGATGGATTACATCAAATTAACCCTAAGTTATTTGTCTTGTATATCCAGCCCTATAATTTTACTTATCCTCAAAGTGTTGCAGATGGGTATTCAATGGAATATTCTACGCTAAACAATGATTTTATATGGCAGGCTCAACTTCAGAATAAGCTGGTATATGCTTGGACAGTTAATAGTCCACAAATGATGATGAAGATGATGTATGACAATGCCAATGGAATTATCACCGATCGACTAGCTGAATTAAATGAGACAGTTAAAGATTTTGAAGATAATCGTAGTTATGCTAATAAGCTATTAAACTTTATTTTAATATTGCCTGATGATAATAAATAATTAAGAGTAGGATTTGGACACGCTCCTCACGTGATAGTTGCTTATAAGAAGCTGTTTAGTATCTTTGATTTTGACCCAATAATTTGATAAACTACTGTCAAAAAAGTTGGTGATCATATGCAACATTTTAGTCATCATTACCAAAGCGATATTTCTCGGCAACAATTCGATTTGATCCGTCAGGATCTGGAAGCTTCAAGAAAACGAACTCACCCAAAACACATTGATCCTTATGATATCTTCTGTGCCATGCTCTATGTCCTTAAAAATGGCTGTACTTGGCGTGATTTGCCGGCTGATTATCCAAAGTGGTCCACCGTTTACTACTATTGGATGAGTTGGTCAAAAGCCCCCACCCCTGATAAACCAGCTTTATTAACTCAGGTTTTAAAAAAATTGTCGCTGATCGACGATTAAGGCAAGGGCGGTCAGCCCGAACTTCGTTCGTCATTTTAGATGCCCAAAGCATTAAGAACACCGCTACCGCTGAAAATAAGGGTTACGATGGTGGCAAGAAAATTTCCGGCATTAAGCGCCATTTAGCCGTCGACATCAATGGATTCCCGCAAGCTATCCATATTACCCGGGCTAACATCACTGATCGTGACGGGGCGATTGCACTCGTCACCCTTAATTTAGAGCAGTTTAAATTGGTTCGAACCATGATGGTTGATAGTGGTTATACCGGCCAAAATTTTGCCAATGAGATTAGCAGTTTAACCTCAGCCAAGGTAATCGTCGTTAAATGAAATGAGTTACACCAATTTTCGGTTATCCCCCAACGGTGGCTCATTGAACGTTCATTTAGTTGGTTGGGAAATTATCATCGTTTATGGCGTAACTGTGAGCGTAAGCTCAACACTAGTCTCATGATGGTTTCGTTAGCTTTTATCAGGTTACTTCTCAAAAGATACTAAACAGTTTCTAAGATTTTTTGATGGTATCTTTAGATTGGGTCATGAAGTCCGTCCTAACTTATTGGTTTTGTCACTTATAAGTTTAAGGCTTCATGGCCTTTTTGGTCTAGTTATTTAGGTGTTGCACTTACATTGTAAATCCGGCGTCACAAAAAAATTTACTGGAAAAGGTTGATCAGATACCGACATATTAAAACGTGTTTCAAGTTTGACCTTAAGGAGGATGACAAAAATGACAACAGCTATTATCGAACTTGACCATCTTCAAAAAAACTTTGGCAAGTTTGCCGCATTAAAAGATGTCAGTTTCACGTTGGCACCCGGTCAGGTTCTGGGTTTTCTAGGACCTAATGGGGCCGGCAAATCCACGACCATTCGAGCTATTTTAGGCTTATTAAAAAAGAGTGGCGGCTCAGTGACCGTCTTCGGCAAAGATGCCTGGCGGGATGATGCGGCGATTCATCCACGCATCGCCTATGTTCCTGGGGACGTTTATTTATGGCCAAATCTTTCTGGCGGCGAAATTATCGACCTATTGCTACGTTTAAATGGCCGCCAGCATAATCAAAAGACCGATGAACTAATCAAGGCCTTTGAATTTGATCCGAAGAAAAAAGCTCGTACCTATTCAAAAGGCAATCGTCAAAAAGTAGCGTTAATTGCTGCGTTGTCGCAAGATGCCGATTTGTATATTTTTGATGAACCCACTTCTGGGCTTGATCCATTAAATGAACAGACTTTCCAGCAAGAAGTTTTAAAACTGAAAAGAGCCGGTAAAAGTGTGCTGCTATCAAGCCACATTTTGTCCGAAGTCGAGCGAATGTGTGATTCAATTGTTATCATCCGTGATGGTAGTGTGATTGAGAGCGGCAATCTTGATCAATTACGGCATCTATCGCGGATCAAAATTGAAGTCACCACCGCTACCCCAATGACTGCTTTGGCAAAGCAAGCTGGCGTTCACGACCTCACTTATCGCGATTCCGAGCACACCAAGGCGGTTTTCACCGCTGATCGAGACGCGCTTGGCACCATCATGACCACACTGGCCGCCAACACCGTGGTCGACATGCAATCAACGCCGCCAACGCTGGAAGATTTATTCCTGCGTTATTATGGAAAGCAAGGTGAGACTCATGCGGCACAGTAATCGGAACGCAGGTTATCTGCTTCGGGCAAACCTCAAACAAAATCTAAAATTTTCACTCATCTGGCTTGTCATTTTGATCATGATGATTGCCAGTGGTGCTGGCAAATTGGAAGCAGCCTTTGCAGGCGGGGCCTCGGGCTCTAAAGAGATTGTCAAAATGCTGCAAGCGCCGGGCATGGCGGCAATGTTTGGCGCGATGCCAAAGGTGGACACGTATAACACAGCGATTGTGTTTGCTGGTGTGATGGTCGTCTTCATGATTATTTTGCAGGCCTTATGGGTTATGCCGCTGATGATTCGCAACACCCGCGGTCAAGAAGAAAGTGGCTTGCTCGAAATGGTTCGCGCTCGCAATGTTGGGCGAACGGCTGCCATCACCGCCGCTTCGCTTGAGCTTCTCATCGACAGTGCCATAATGGGTATCCTCTATTTTGTCTCGTTGGCCGCTGTCAACATGGGTGGTACTGACTTGTACGGTGACTTCCTGTTTTCACTGGGGATGGTGATCGCCAACTTGCTATTCGGAGCCATTGCGTTGCTATTCGCGCAACTAACCAATAACACACGTACAGCCAATATGTTGAGCTACATGGTGCTGACTGCCGCTTATTTGGTTCGGCTGGTCACCGATATCCAGCATCAAAATCTGACGTGGTTATCACCAATTGGTTGGTTCGAAAAAGCAAACTTCTATACTGATAACAACGTCTGGGCTTTAGGTTTGGCCTTACTGGTCAGCATTCTGCTTGCGGCCAGCGCCACCATGATTGCCCGCAACCGCGATCTGGGCGCCGGGATTATTGCTGAACGCACCGGCCGAGCCAAAGCTGCCGGCTGGCTTCGCTCGATCCCTGCCTTACTGTGGCGAACTGAGCGCGGATTATTTGCTGGGTGGTTAATCGGCGCCGTGGTGTTTGGCGGCGTCATGGGTAGTGTGCTCGGCGGCGTTGGCGACATTCTTAAAACGAATCCGCTTTATCGTAAAATACTAGATGTTGGCCAAATCAACGCTGCCAATCAGACCATGGTCCTGTCATTCTTAGGCATGTATCTCGGCATTTTCGTCGCATTAGCCGTGACTGCTGGCGTCCAAGTGGCATTCCGACTCAAACGCGATGACAACCTTGGTTACTTGAGCGTCATTCATGCCGAAAAGCCAACGCGAACCACGATCAGTGTCAGCTACTATTGCTTTGGTCTGCTGGCAGGCGTGTTCGTCCTTTCTGCTGGGCTGCTGGCCTTGTTCTTCACTGGGAACACTGTTCTCAGTCACCCGTTGCCGCTCAAGTACCTCGGTCGCCTATTCGTGGCTAGCGTTCCGGCTGTGATATCGTTTATCGCCCTTGGCATCGCACTAGTCGGTCTGTGGCCACGCTTAAGCAGTCTATTCTGGCTGTATATGGGAGCCGGTCTGATCGTTCAAATTTTCCGGGGATTGTTTGATTTGCCAAAACACGCAGGCAACTTCACACCTTTTGGCTGGATTGCCAATGTACCGGTTGAAAACGTTGATCAAACATGGCTAATCGTGATGGTTGTTAGCGCTATAGTATTATTTATTCTTGGCATTGCTGGTTATCGCCGTCAGGATTTGAGCCTATGAAAAATGTTGTGACAGATCCTGAAAAGGTCACCCGAATCCTCAAAACAGCGACGGAAATTTTCGGCCAGCAAGGCTTCATCAAGAGCAAAACCGATCAGATTGCCAACCAAGCACAAGTATCTAAGGGCTTGCTCTTCCATTATTTTGGCAATAAACAAGCGCTGTATCTTGACGCTTTCAAATATGCCTATCATCGAATTTATGATCACATGGACCCTAAAAAGTGGCAGAATGCCCCTGGCTTGGCTGCCATGATGACCACTGCAGTTAAGTATGAGTTGAAACTACAATTCAAATTCCCAGCTGAATACCGCTTGATGATGCAAGCCTATGCTGATTTACCGCATTTTCCCGAACCGTTGCGACAACAAGTGCAGCAAGAAACAACTGCCATATCCGCTGAAACCGATCGCATTTTTCGCGAGAAAATTGAACAGCTGCCTCGTCGTGAGGGCCTGTCAGTCGATGACGTTTTCGGTGTCGTTTCTGCCTTAATCGCCCAACAAACGGCGGTCACCACCAGACTCATTGCCAGTGGCCATTATCGCAAGTTTGAAGATCTGCAGTCCGTGGTTGAGACGATGGCACGCCAGTTATTGATTGTCGAACACGGCTTTTTACCAGATGAAAGTTGACGTCAGCTGATAGATCAAAAAAGGTCATTAGGGTATACCCTATTGGTCTTTTTTATTTCTGTGCTATACTAGGAATTACAAGTGTTCATTAGAACTGTCCAAAAGGAGAATTGGAAATGGCTAAAATCGGTTATGCGCGTGTGAGTTCCAAGGAGCAACATTTAGATCGACAGTTAGCGGCTTTAAAAGACGTTGATAAATTATTTACGGATAAATTAA
>SFVX01000007.1 GCA_004561445.1 bacterium
GGCATTGACAAGGTATCAGAGATACATGAGGGGATCGGCTTTCATCAGCAGGACGAAAGAGCCGAGTATAACAAGGCGGTGCAGGAAGTGAACAGCACCATGGAAACGCTGAAAGCACAAGCACCGCATGAGTTGGAGCAGATAAGGAGTGAGTTCAATGACATACGAGAAAGCCTTGAATATGACGCAGTTAGTAGAAGAACAGAAGAACGTGATCAGAGAACAGCAGGAGCTGATCAGAGCATTGAAAGACCGACACGAACAGCAGGAAATGCTCATCTGGCAGATCGAGCAGGAACACCAGGAAAAGGAATCGGATCTGAAAAAAGAAATCTGGAATCTGAAAATTCAGGTCAGCGAACTGCAAGCCGATCAGACACGGAAAGAAGATACCGGAGCGGAGATCGAGAGCTTGCGGAAACAGTGCGAACTGTGGAAGAACGAGGCAGAGCAAGAGAGGAAGAGAGCCGACAGATGGCAGATGTTGGCGCAAGAATTGAAAGGCTTAGAGAACAAATTGTATCAGTTGGAGAACGAATTTCCGGAATCCGAGCAAAGCTTAAAGGAGCATTTGAAAACGTACTCGAAGCAAATATTCAACGACTTGCGGACGCACTGAACCGGGAAGATCAGAGAAAAGCACAGGCAGAGCAGACACAGCAACAGCCAAAGGAGAGCATTATGGCAAGATTGAACCGACTGCAACAGGTCAACCAAGAGAACCGGGAGAAACAGGCACAGGATGAAAAGCAGACAGAGCAGAGCCGGACACAGGCAATTCTGGAAAGGGCAAAGCAGGCAAATGAACAGCAACGTGCTGAAACCGCCCAGAATGGCGCAGGACAGGCAGAAACAAATAAAGGAGAGAGCATAAGGGATAAGCTCCAGAGAGCCACAGAAAAGGCACAGGCAGAGCGTGAACAGCCACTTGAAAGAGAACAGAAACAGGATAACCAACAGGAACAGCAGACATTCCACAGACGGAGAGGAACGCACAGATGATACGAAAAGCGATAGGATCAGCCATTTTGTGGCTTGTCCGGAGAATCCGGAAACGACAGCAGGAAGATGTTCTGCAGGCGGAGCAGATCGCCCGGATGAAGAAAAAGCAGAATGAGGATGCTGCATCAGACGAATGGAAAGAAAAACTTGACCGGGCATGGAAAGAGTGCAGCTCCTACGGAAAGAGCCACACCCAGAGCCGGAAACACTACCGGAGAAGAACAGCACATTAGAAAAGGACAGCCATTGCGGAGCTGTCCTCTTCCAAGATTGATTAGGCTGTCCACTCCAATGAATGGATAGCCCTATCATTCTAATGTCTGCACTGCTCTTTGTAAAGGTCATAAGCATTTGCGCATAGGATATACTATATATGCCCTTTTGGGTTGTTTTGGGAGTTTCCTTTGGTCTTGGTAGGATGGGGGAAACTCCCATTTTATCTAGTTTTCAAGTGTTATTGTAAGTTCCACCGGATAGCAACCGCCCCCGATGATGTTCCAGGACTTTATCTCACTGTCCTTGACTTTACTCCACCAGGATTCCCTGGCTATGCAGGTCGGCTTGTAGTGGTTTGGGTTATCGTCCGACAGCTCCCAATCTTCTACATCATGGAAAAAATCATAGTTTTCTTCCTCGCAATATCCGTCTATGGATATGCAGGCACCACCGCCATAATTCTGTAAAAATTCCTCTAGTGTCATTTTTCATTCTCCTTTTCTTCTAACTGTCTGCGGATCTTCTCTCTGGCTCCCAGATCGGCAAGCCCACGCTCGTCAAAATATTTCATGCAGATTTCAGTAGTACAAGTGATATAGGCATCCACAATATTTTCTGTGCGCCCCTGTTCTGCCATTAGCACCTTTAACCCCATGTACCGCTCCAATAGTTCCCGGTCTGTCATGCTTATTCCTCCGTTATACTCAATTCCTCATAATCATCTTCTATTTTCGTTTTGAATACCCTGCGCAAATAATCATGACCGCCATCCACCGCCACCGCTCTGCAGGAGCATGTGACAAATTCATGAGGTGTCCGGCTCTCGATCACATCACCGCAATGTTTACAGCGTATTTTATTACACAAAATTTTCATTACCACTACCCACCTTACCTAACTGTTATATAATTTTTTAAGTTCCTTATACTCCTGCTGTTCTTCTGGAGTAAACTCACGCACACCTAATAATTGCATTTCAAACAAGTCATTATAGCGTTTTCTCTGCTTTTCTGTCATATTCTCGCCGCGCTGACTGAAATCGTTAAAATGGTTCTTTTTATTGCCTTTTCTGGCTTTTTTATCTCCCTCAAGTACATCATTAGCCACCTTAAGAATTTGAGGGTTCTTGTCCACCCGGTCTTGTATCTGCTTTACTTCGGTAGCTGTTGCCACTCGTGGATGTGATGTATATGTCCAGTCGAACCGATAGGCAACCACTCGACCGCCTCTTTTAACCTTTTCATAGTATTTGCCATCTGGCTGCAACACAAGGTTTATCATCCGGCATTTAGCCAAATCCTCACAGAGCGGATCTATCACTTTGCGTTCAAAATGTGTTCTGCTAAAATGACCATCCTTTGTCATGTAAGAGCCTTTTCCCTCTTTTGGGATATTAAAAAGGTCTTTGAAATATTTAATACCAAGCTGTGCGGTGTTTACTTTGTCTCTGGTATCGGTGTTGAGCCTTAACTGTTCATAAAATTCAATGCTTCTTTCTGAGGACATTGTAAATATATCCCCACTCCACATGGTTATATAGTCTTTCTCCAGATTGCTGAACAATGGCATATAGTCCGGGTTGAACGTGATACAGGCATTGTTTTTATACATCCTCATGCTCGTGATCACGACACCACTCTCATAAAAATCATTGTCCTCATCATCAATCTCAATATAGCTGTGTACCGGAATTTTACCGATACTCCGCTTTAAGTCCTGGCTTAAATGGTCTGTGTCGCTCTGGATGCCGACAACAGACGCAAGAGTCTTTTTATCAAGCATGAGCTTGTTTCCGTTATCTCCGGTAAATTTAAGATTTGAGAGGGCATAGGTAAAAGCCTTAAACTCCGGCAGATTCATCTGTTTTTTTGCTCTTGCAAATATCTTTGAAACTGCAAACAGATTTTCCGGTACATCTATTGCAAAAAGGTCATCAATAGACATTTGCCCCTCACATTCATAGTCATCAAGTACATCAAAACTCATTTTCTTCTCCTTTCCACCCACGCAATGAAGTCATACTCTGATAATATATCATGTTGTGACTTTTGTCAACTCTATTGTCACACTTTTACCCACGCAGAAAAGTCACAATTACCCACGCACTAAAATCACACTTTCCCATAAAAAAACCACGCAGAAAAGTCACAACATTTTTTAATAAGATTTATAAGATAGATAAGTGGTCTCGCTCCGCTCAAAACTTAAAAAACACGTTTTCTTTGTCAAAAAAGAGTATTTCTTTGTCACGGATAAGAAAAAAGAGAAAGGCACGAAACCTCTCTCCTTTTCTTTCTATCCGTTATCTTCCTTTGTGCCTGTGAATGGTGGTCTGCTGTGTGGTTGTCTGGGAGAACTCCAGAGTATTGTCTTTCGTCTGCCAAGGTTTCGGCTCATTCATCATAGACCGCTTGACCACATTCCCGGCATAGATTTCATTCTCCAGACGCTCAACCCTGCTGTGATTGTATTTGTAAAAATCAAGTAAAAGCTCACACTTTTCCTCATTGCGTGGCTTTCTGCCTATCTCAAGAGCATACTGCGTCTGATAGTATTCATCATACTTCTTTAAGGCATTTAATTCCGTTTGATTGGAACAGATTTTATCATCAAGCCATTCCAGAGCTTTCTCAAAGGCTAATTCGAGGTTGTCAAGCTGTGCAAATGCCAGGTCAAAAGCTTCCTCACACTGCTTAATCATGTATTGACACATATAAGTTACATCATCATTATCACTCATAGGCTACTCCTGCCCCTGCAGACGTGCAGAAAAGACCTTGTCATTGTAGGCAAAAGCCACATCAGCCACTTTGTAACCGTCTGGAGCAAGTATCATGATCTTTTTGTTGCTCTGCAGTTCATTTTCGAAGAATGACGGACGGAATACATCACGCTCCTGTTCGCTTTCAGAACTTCCGACATTTGAACCACTGCCGAACTGCATAGTCTGGTTTGATATGCCGGAGTTTGTGCTTGTCATCATCTTGTCGAACTTGCCAACCCTGTGAGAGAAGTATTCCGCAGATGTTCCGACCGCCCGGAGAACAAGCGTTGTGCCTATGCCATCCATGAGGACACCGAAATGCTCTTGACCGTATTTCTCTTTGATCTGGTCAATGCTTTGTGCAGCTATCAAGAACCGGATGCCCCTTGAACGGTAGAGGTTGACACCTTCAGTAACTTTCTTAAGCTCTCCCAGACGAGGAAACTCGTCAAGCATGAACAGGATCCGCTTGTCTGTGTCATTCTCAAAGCGTGAGAAGAAACTAAGGAACTGATTCACGATCAGATTGAGTATGTTCGGCTGATCCGCATCAAGGTACTGCTCTTTGATGCAAATATATACATCCCCATCAAGAAGATCCTGCGGACGGATCACATCCCCTTTTGAGGTATCAAAGGCATTTATGATATTGTCGTTTGTTGCGATCAGTCTGATCGGTCCGAGCATGGTATCACGGACATTTGCAAAGCTCTCTGCTTCATCTTCCTGCGTTGCCTGCTTGTAAAAGCTTGATAACAGCATCCATCCCTTTTCACAGTCCGGCTTGCTTTCCGAACCAGAACCGATGCAGAAAGTCTCGATGAGCTGTGACACCGGAGCGGAACAGATCATTTTCAGACATTCCGCAAAGGAGAACTTCTCCGCAGTGTACTTGTACATGGAGTAGAGCAGTCCGGCAAGCAGTGTCCTAGCCTGTTGGGTAAAGTATGGGTTGCTCTCATTCTTTGCCATTGGAATTAAAGCGTTTGCAATCTCCGTTACACCCTGTATGTCATTTTCTACAAAGTCCATGATGCCGAACGGATCATATTTGCAGGGAGCTTGTTCCGAAATGACACTATCCCCGAATGAAAGATACTTGATTTTCCGGTGCATGGTGTCATGTCTGTACGTGTAGGATTTCTGCAGGAGTTCCCCCTTGACATCCACCACGAACACACTAGGCTGTTCCCCTGCCGGCTTTTCCGTGTCCTTAGAGCCATAAGAAAGCAGGGTAGGGATAAAGACACCCTGTGATTTACCACTTCCAGGAGTACCAAAGACCGCCACGCTATTTGGTGCATCCTCACTCTGGTTGTAATATCTGCCCTTTTCCCTTGCGTAAATGATGCCGAAAGGCTCTTTCACACTGTCTACTTTTGATACAGTACCCTCTGTAACGTGTTTATTTGCCCCTAGGAGCGATTTTAGCAAGTCAACTATCAAATTTACCTTACGATGCTTTAAACGGCTCATAATGCGGTTGTAGAAGTGCAGGAACGTACCGCCAACAGCAACCACCCATAACCAGAAAAACTCATAAAGCGCACCGAGGTTGTGTCCGTTGGTGGCTGAAATCCAATAAAAGAAACCGCCTACCATCGCCCAGAAGAAACCGAGCTTGCATAAAAATCTGAATATCCTATACATCCATTGGAGTATTTTTTCTACTGTCATAACTTAATCAATCCTTTCTGTATGTAGACCTCCGCAATAGGTCATAGTCCTGCCTTGTTTTTCACTTCAAGAGCGTACTGCCTTATTTTCTCGTCACGCTCTTTCGGTTTAAGCTGATACCACTCAAAAAGCTGTTCTTTGCTGATGAAATGAGAGCCAAATAAGATCAAAGCGTGATTTCTCTGCTTTTCTGTCACACTTCCGATCCTGTCTCTTTTTTCCTCTGCCTGTTTGATCTTCTCTTTGAGCCTGTTAATCTCCGTGTCGTAATATGCCACTTTTTCATCATTGGACATATCACTCAGCTTTTTTTTCTTATCCGTCTGACGCTGTTTTTCCCTCACAGATTCGTCAAGCAGATAATCCTTGTTAAAGTCCATTCAATCATCTCCTTTCAAAAAAGTGTTTCATGCATATTATACTGTCCGAAAAGAAAAAATGCAAATGTAAGTATATTGCAAGAAATAGCGTAGCGGTGTATAATTCCTTTACGAAGTAAAGGCGAAATTATGGACACACAGAGTGCGTCCATTGAATTTCGTGAGGGCTGTGCCCCTCAACCCCCTTTTCTCGTCCTTGCAGTTTATCACATTTTAGAAAGGAGTGTTTCATATGTCCGGCTACTACGCAAAAGTATCAAATATAAGTGGCGGTAAATCCTGCGTGGCTACATCCGCATACATGAGCCGTGAAAAGATGAAAGATGAACAGATGAACCATACTTTCAATTATTCCGGGCATGAACATGATAACACTTTTTCAAATGTGACACTTTGCAAGGGCGCACCGGAAGAATGGCAGGACAAGGAAAAGTTATGGAACGCTGTTGAATCCGAGGAGAGTGGGAAAAACACAAGAAAAGCAAAGCAGTGGATTCTAGCAGTTCCGCAGGGAATGAGTGAAGAACAGGCGCAGGATGCAGTAAAGGAGTTTCAGAGTTATCTTGCTGAAAAAGGAATGTGTTCACAGGCAGACATACACGAACCGGAAAGCAAGCGGAGCGCATCCAGAATTGAAAAGAATGTGCACGTTCATGTACTGGCAACACAGAGGAAGATCAATGAACGTGGGGAATGGGAACAGATAAAAGAGAAAAAGGTATATGCCAACTGCCGGGATGCCGAGGGAAAGCCTGCATACAATCCGGACATTCCAAACGACACCGCCCACCGGATACCAAAGATAGATCCAGAAACCGGAGAACAGAAGATTGGAGCAAGAAACCGCAAAGAGTGGGAGCGTGTGAAGATACAGAGCAATCCTCTGGATAACCGGGAGCTTATTGAGGAAAGCCGGGCAAAGTGGGCAGAGGTATGCAATAAGCACCTATCTGCAGAACAGCAGATAGACCACCGGAGCTATGAGAGACAGGGCATTGACAAGGTATCAGAGATACATGAGGGGATCGGCTTTCATCAGCAGGACGAAAGAGCCGAGTATAACAAGGCGGTGCAGGAAGTGAACAGCACC
>SFVX01000008.1 GCA_004561445.1 bacterium
AGGATACACCTGTTCCCATGCCGAACACAGAAGTTAAGCTTCTTAACGCCGAGAGTAGTTGGTGGGAAACTGCCTGCGAGGGTAGGCAGTCGCCGTGCTAAGTGGAGGATTAGCTCAGCTGGGAGAGCATCTGCCTTACAAGCAGGAGGTCACAGGTTCGAGCCCTGTATCCTCCATTGAGTCGTTAGCTCAGTTGGTAGAGCATCTGACTTTTAATCAGAGGGTCGGCAGTTCGAGCCTGCCACGACTCATTGGCCCAGAAAAAACTCAAGCGGGTGTGGCGGAATTGGCAGACGCGCTAGATTTAGGTTCTAGTGTTTTCGGACGTGTGGGTTCAAGTCCCACCACCCGTACCATGCCGATTTAGCTCAGTTGGTAGAGCATCTGTCTTGTAAACAGGGGGTCGAAGGTTCGAGTCCTTTAATCGGCATAAAAATTGAATAAAAATGCGGAAGTAGTTCAGTGGTAGAACACCACCTTGCCATGGTGGGGGTCGCGGGTTCGAATCCCGTCTTCCGCTTATCATTATCATGCCGGGGTGGCGGAACTGGCAGACGCACGGGACTTAAAATCCCGCGGTTGGTGACAACCGTACCGGTTCGATTCCGGTCCTCGGCATATAATGATGCACCCTTAGCGCAACTGGATAGAGTGTCTGACTACGAATCAGAAGGTTGAAGGTTCAAATCCTTCAGGGTGCACACTTCGGGAAGTGGCTCAGTTTGGTAGAGCACCTGGTTTGGGACCAGGGGGTCGCAGGTTCGAATCCTGTCTTCCCGATTGTAGCTTAATAAGAAGGAAGTTACAGATGGCGGTGTAGCTCAGCTGGCTAGAGCGTCCGGTTCATACCCGGGAGGTCGAGGGTTCGATCCCCCCCGCCGCTATAGAGGTAAGCTTGGACCTTTAGCTCAGTTGGTTAGAGCAGACGGCTCATAACCGTCGGGTCGTAGGTTCGAGTCCTACAAGGTCCATAGGATCTTGGCTTTTTTTATATAAAAACATCGCGGGATGGAGCAGTCTGGTAGCTCGTCGGGCTCATAACCCGAAGGTCATAGGTTCAAATCCTGTTCCCGCAATATGGTCCCTTGGTGTAGGGGTTATCACGCCTCCCTGTCACGGAGGAGATCACCGGTCCGAATCCGGTAGGGACCGTAATGGCTCGATAGCTCAGTTGGTAGAGCAAAGGATTGAAGCTCCTTGTGTCGGCGGTTCGATTCCGTCTCGCGCCATTAGGAAGCAAGAAGTTGCGGGTATAGTTTAGTGGTAAAACGAAAGCCTTCCAAGCTTTAGTCGCGAGTCCGATTCTCGTTACCCGCTTCAAAGGAAAGGGGCCTATAGCTCAGCTGGTTAGAGCGCACGCCTGATAAGCGTGAGGTCGATGGTTCAAGTCCATTTAGGCCCATTGGAGATTTACTCAAGTGGCTGAAGAGGCGCCCCTGCTAAGGGTGTAGGTCGGTTTATACCGGCGCGAGGGTTCGAATCTCTCAATCTCCGCTTTAAAGTAAACACACTAGTAATGTCACTAGTGTGTTTTTTTGTATCTTTAAAAATAAAAAAACTTTGTTCAAGTGTATGGATGAATAGACAGAAAAAGAATCAAATAACTATGAAGTTAACCCCAGAGTTGGCCATACACCCAACCTGGGGATTTTGCTATGGACAAATATACAGTTGAAACTAAATTAAAAGCAATTGAATTATACGAAAGTAGTCTTGGAAGTAGATAAATCGTAGTTTTCTTCCAGGCACTTACCTTGATTGAACTAAGAAAGTTTTTTAGTCCCCGTATTATAAGTAAGACGACCCTTGTGGGGAAGAGAGCGGCGAAAGTTCAGTTATGTAATAAGCAGAGAAAATTTAGGTGTCTATTATACGGCCGAAAAGAGGGAAAGCAGCCGTCTCTTGAAAAATTAGAGTGGAATCTCCTTTATGCGGTAATGAGCCTTATATCTTCTCTATATGGCTTTTAAAGGCTCCTGAGGAGGAATTTGGCTTTAAAATGAAATAAAGAGTTTACAGAGCGATTTTTACATATTTCAAGGTCGTATTTTTGCTAGTCTAAAAAAGACACATGGTTCAGATGGAACGAATGTGTCTATAGTTATATGGACTAGCTAGTTTCTTGTATTTAATTCTTTAAGCAGGTTAATTATTTCTGCATTTTGCTTGATTAAGATCCAGTTTTGAAGCCTTAATGTATCCTCTGGGGAAGTATTTTCCATTAGATCACTTTGAGCCGCTCTATGAAGAAGAGGCTTGTATGATGCTTCCGTATTTTCTAAGCCATATGCAGCTAAATGGGTATTAGTCATTTTATCTATATACTCATTAACTTGATTTGCATCTTTTTCAATTAATTCTTCTCTTTGCCAAGGAGTAAGTTTCCTTTTTTATTGTCAACAATACATCGTTCATTAGACATAAAAACACCTCCGTATACGCTTAGTGTAGCACCATATAGGCTTAAAGAGATAAAAAAAGAAATAAAGTAAAAAAAATTAAAATTAGGGGTTGCATAGTTAGAATGTTTTTAGTAATATAGTTATTGCTGATGCGGAGAGTAAGAAAAAGCAACACTTCAAAAAAGTTTTTGAAAAAAGTTGTTGACATCACTTTCTAAATCAGGTATGATTAACAAGTACGTTAAAAACGTATGACCCGTTGGTCAAGTGGTTAAGACACCGCCCTTTCACGGCGGTAACATGAGTTCAAATCTCGTACGGGTCATTACCATATTAAAAGATGGTATAAATGGAGGATTACCCAAGTCCGGCTGAAGGGAACGGTCTTGAAAACCGTCAGGCGGGTTCTGCCCGCGCGTGGGTCCGAATCCCACATCCTCCTTAATCATCGCGGGATGGAGCAGTCTGGTAGCTCGTCGGGCTCATAACCCGAAGGTCATAGGTTCAAATCCTATTCCCGCAATATGGTCCCTTAGTGTAGTGGTTATCACGCCTCCCTGTCACGGAGGAGATCACCGGTTCGAGTCCGGTAGGGACCGTAAATGGCTCGATAGCTCAGTTGGTAGAGCAAAGGATTGAAGCTCCTTGTGTCGGCGGTTCGATTCCGTCTCGCGCCATTCTGGAGGCCTAGCGAAGTGGCTAAACGCGGCGGTCTGTAAAACCGCTCTCTCTGAGTTCGGTGGTTCGAATCCACTGGCCTCCATTTAAATAGGGATATCGTATAAAGGTAGTACATCGGTCTCCAAAACCGCTAGTGTGGGTTCAATTCCTACTATCCCTGTTTTTAATATTATGGCGGAATTGGTGAAGTGGTTAACACACCGGTTTGTGGATCCGGCATGCGTGGGTTCGATCCCCACATTCCGCCCTAACATTGGGATATAGCCAAGCGGTAAGGCAATGGACTTTGACTTCATCATGCGTTGGTTCGAATCCAACTATCCCAATTTGTTAATGATCAGAGGTTGGCGGTGTAGCCAAGTGGTAAGGCACGGGTCTGCAAAACCCTAATCATCGGTTCAAATCCGATCACCGCCTTCGCCTGAATTTCCTGATTAATTTCATTTATGGCGGTGTGGCGGAATTGGCAGACGCGTCAGACTCAAAATCTGGTGTCCCCTGGGACGTATCGGTTCGACCCCGATCACCGCTATTTATTCAGACATTCTGGCAAAAAGACGTGAGTTAATTCTCACGTCTTTTTTTTATCCAAAATTGCAACTCCTTTCTACTAACTTTATAATGTTCTTTAATGGAGGTATTTTTATATGAATATTGGGTTATTTACCGATACTTATTTTCCTCAGCTTTCTGGGGTCGCAACTTCAATTCAAACTTTAAAAAATTCTCTTGAAGCAGATGGACATTCTGTCTTCATTTTTACTACAACTGATCCTCATTTAGGAAAGGGGACTATTGAGCCAAATATTTTCAGAGTTAGTAGTGTACCTTTTGTCTCTTTTACGGATAGAAGAATTGCAGTTAGAGGTTTATTTCAGGCAACGAAAATTGCTAAGGAAGTAAAATTAGACATTGTGCATACTCAAACCGAGTTTGCAATGGGTATGATTGGAAAATACGTTGCGCATTCGTTAGATATTCCTGCTATTCATACTTACCATACTATGTATGAAGACTACTTACATTATGTATTAAATGGACACCTATTAAAGCCATATCACGTTAAACAGATTACGAAGGCCTATCTACATAAGATGGATGGAGTGGTTGCACCAAGTCAGCGTGTAAAAGAAACATTGAGGCGATATGGAGTTACAATTCCAATGCGTATTATTCCAACAGGAGTTGATTTAACAGCTATCAATGAAAATCCCCGTCGAGATGTCCGGAAGGAATTGGGGCTTAGTTCAAAAGATAAAGTTATTCTCACGCTAAGTAGGGTAGCAGCTGAAAAGAAAATAGATCAAATTTTAGATGTTTTACCTGAAATTTTAGAAAAAGAGCCTAACGTAAAGTTTGTAATTGCCGGCGATGGTCCTGATGTACAGCCATTAAAAGATCAAGTTACTCGACTTTCTTTAGAAGACTATGTAACTTTCGCGGGTAGTGTTGAACATAGTGATGTTGGAAATTATTATCGTATGGCGGACTTATTCGTATCTGCAAGTGATACTGAAACGCAAGGTTTAACCTATATTGAGGCATTAGCAGCTGGAACAAAAAGTGTAGTGTACAGTACCGATTACACGGAGAATGTTTTTGATAATAAGGAGTTAGGCTGCACCTTTAAAACAAAGGATGAGATGAAAAATGAGATTCTTGATTATTTAAAAGAAGATCGATTTACCATTCCTGAAAATATAAAGAAAAATAAATTGGTAGATGTATCAGCAGCTACTTTTGCACATAAAATAGAAGATTTTTATCAAGATGCAATTCAAAATAAACGAACAACTGAGGTAAATTATGATTAGAATTAATATGTTTTCCCAGGCGGATTCAGTTCAGGGACAGGGTGTGGGATCTGCGTATAAAGAGTTAGTGCGCTTACTTAGGTCCCGCTTAGTAGAAGATTTTTATGTAACTATTAATAAATATGGAGCAAGTGATTTAACGCATTACCATACTATAAATCCTACATATTTTGCTAATAGTTTTTTACCTAGTCGTGGAAGAAAAATTGGATATGTGCATTTTCTGCCGGAAACCTTAGAAGGATCTGTTAAGTTCCCTGAACCAGCAAAAAGTATCTTCTATAAGTACGTTATTGATTTTTATAAAAGAATGGATCAGATAGTAGTAGTTAATCCAATCTTTATTGATAAATTAGTGAAGTACGGAATAAGCGAAGAAAAAGTGAAATACATTCCTAATTTTGTAGCAAAAAGTGAATTTTATGAGCAAAGTCAAGTACAAAAAAACGCCTTTAGGAATAAATTGCATATTCCGATAGATAAGTTTGTAATTGTCGGAGATGGACAAGTTCAAGAAAGAAAAGGTGTGGATGACTTTGCGAAGTTAGCAGAAGCCAATCCAGATATTCAATTTATTTGGGCTGGTGGATTCTCATTCGGTAAAATGACGGATGGATATGCTCATTTTAAGAAGTTAATTGATAATCCTCCAAAAAACCTGAAATTTACTGGTATTGTGCCACGAGAAGAATTAGTTAGCTATTTAAACATTGCTGACTTATTTTTACTTCCATCTTTCGATGAATTATTTCCAATGTCAGTTTTAGAAGCTTTTTCATGTAATACTCCTGTTTTATTACGTGATTTGGATTTATATCAAGCTATTATTGACGGGTATTATATGAAAGGCAAGGATTTTACTGAGTTAAACGCTCAAATTAAATCCGTAGTATCAAATCCTGAAAAATTAAAGAAGTATCAAGATTTATCTGCTCAAGCCAGTCAAGAATATTCTGAAGACCATCTTGCTAAAATATGGCATGACTTTTACATGGAACAATATGAAATTGGTAGAAAGTTAGGACAAATCAAATAATGAACAAAAAACATTTTATAGGGATGCTGATTGTTCTTTTAATTAGTGGCTTTGTTATTTGGCAAGAATTACGGAAAACACCAATTAAGGCATTATGGGGGGCAAGTAAAAAATTAAATTTAACTTTCTTACTGTTAGTTTTATTGGTAATGGTTTTGTCGTATGTCTGTGAAGCTGCTATTATTTGGATTTTAGAGCATAAAAAGGGAGATCCACATCGCTCTGCATGGTCTTTTTTCAGAATTCCAATTATTCAAGCTTTATTTAATGCGATAACCCCCTTGTCTACCGGTGGTCAACCTTCTCAGTTAGTAGCCATGATTCAGATGGGAATAGAAGGTGGACGCGCGACATCTATTCTGTTGATGAAATTTATAATTTATCAAATTTGCGTTTTATTTGCGTACGTATCGACAATTATTTTTGGTTTTCATATGGTAGTAACCAAATTTTCAGGGTTAGCCTTGTTTATTTTAATTGGTTTTATTCTTCATGTAAGTTCCATAATTTTTCTATTAGCAATTATGTTTGCATATCGATGGACAAAAAATACTACTAATTGGCTCATGGATTTACTGGAAAAATTTATGAATAAAAATACTGTTGAAAAATGGCGTAAGAATACGATGGAGAAAATTGAAACTTTTTATGCAGAAGGACAGAACTTAAAACGTGAAAAGAAAAAATTATTAGGTGCCAGTATTTTGACTATTGGTCAACTTCTATGTTTCTATTCAATTCCGTACTTGATCTTGTTAGCGTTAAATTTAACACCTTCTTGGCTAGACGTTACACAGATGAACATTATGATTATCATGTTTATGGCAATTGTTCCAATTCCAGGAGCATCTGGCGGAGCAGAATTTAGTTTTCAGACATTGTTTTCTACTTTTATTCATTCAAATATTTTGTTGACTCTAGGGATGTTCTTATGGCGTTTTACTACCTACTTTTTTGGAATGATTTTAGGGATATTCGGTTGGCTCTTTAAGCCCAAGAAAGTAAAAAGTCATTAAAATTCCTTAAATTTGCTATTTTAATTTATCAAAACCATTTTTTAGTAGTAATATCATGAAAGAACAAAGTTGAGGAGGACTTAGATGGGACGCCTAAAAGCATCATATAATTGGTTAACTAAAACTAAATTAGGCTTTTTCACTGTAGTTGTTGTATTTTTTGGGATAAAAACATATTTAACCTATATAACAAAGTTTAATTTAGGTGTAGTGGGCTCAATGCAAAATTTTTTGCTACTGATAAATCCACTGCCAACTGCTATTTTATTAATTGGAATTGGTTTATTTTTTAAGGGTAGGAAATCCTACTGGATTATGGTCATAATTGATTTTCTTTTATCTCTTTGGCTATTTTCAAATATATTATATTATCGAGAATTTTCTGATTTTTTATCTACTTCTATCATTAAAACATCCGGATCTACTTCTGATAATTTAGGAAAAAGTATTGCGGGCATCACAAAAGGAACAGATTTTTTAGTATTTTTAGATGTAGTTATCATTGTTCTACTAATAGCTTTTAAAGTTTTTAAAATTGATGTTCGACGTCTAAAATTAAAGGTTTCACTTTTAATTGAAGGCTTAGCTGTAGTACTGATTGGTACTAATTTAACTATGGCACAAAAGGATCGTCCTGGTTTATTAACTAGAACTTTTGATAATAACTATATTGTTAAATATTTAGGATTGAATGCTTTTGCAGTATACGACGGAGTAAAAACTGCTCAAAATAATGCAATTATGGCTAAAGCAAACCATAGTGATCTAAAAACTGTTCAGTCTTATATCAAGAAAAATTATATTGCACCTAATCCGGAATATTATGGCGTGGCAAAGAATAAGAATGTATTGGTAATCCACTTAGAGAGTTTCCAGCAATTTTTAATTGACTATAAGTGGCATGGAAAAGAAGTTACACCTAATTTGAATAAGTTGTATCATGCTAACGATACTATTAGTTTTGATAATTTCTTTAATCAAGTAGGACAGGGTAAGACTTCCGATGCTGAAATGATGCTAGAAAACTCTATTTTTGGTTTACAATCCGGATCTGCTATGTCAAGTTATGGAACATCTAACACTTTTGAAAGTGCTCCAGCTATACTAGGTCAAAAGGCTGGCTACACTAGTGCAGTTATGCATGGTGGGGCAGGTTCATTCTGGAATCGTGATAATGCTTATAAGTCTTTTGGCTACGATTATTTCATGCCTTTATCTTATTATCAAAATAAAAAGGGATATTACTTAGGATATGGAATTAAAGATAAGCTTTTCTTTGATCAGTCGATTAAATATATGGAGCACTTACCACAGCCATTTTATTTAAAGATGATTACGGTAACGAACCACTATCCATATGATTTAGATAAAAAAAATCAATCCATTGATAAAACTGATACGGGTGATAAAACAGTAGATGGATATGTTCAAACTGCTCATTATCTTGATCAAGCAATTGGAGAATTGATGAGCTATCTGAAGAAATCTGGTTTAGAGAAGAATACTCTAATTATGCTTTATGGAGATCACTACGGAATTTCTGGAAATCACCATAAGGCGTCTGCCCAATTATTGGATAAAGATAGCTTTAATAATTTTGATAATCTCCAATTCCAACGGGTACCATTAATGTTCCACATGCCTGGACTTAAGGGTGGTATTAATCATACCTATGGTGGCGAGATTGACGTTAGACCAACCTTATTTAATTTATTAGGAATTAATGACCAAAATATGATTCAGTTTGGACATAGTCTTTTGGCTAAAAATGCTCCACAGATTGTTGCCCAGCGAAATGGTGACTTTATTACTCCAAAATATAGTAAAGTAGAAGGAAGTTATTACTACACGCAATCAGGAAAGCGAATAACTCATCCAAGCAAGAAAGTAAAGGCCCAATTAGCATCCATTTCTAATACAGTAACGACCGAGCTCTCCTTATCAGACCGAGTAATTACAGGAAATCTTTTGCGCTTCTATAAGCCAGATGGATTTGAATATGTGAAGAGAAAGAATTATTCATATAAGAAATCTGATTCATTAAAACGATTGAAAAAGGCTGAGAAGAAGAGTAAGAATAGTGTCTGGTATCAGAATGGCAAAAAGACAACTCAAAGTGATTTTAAGACAGATGCCCCAGAATTGAAAAAATAATTAAAAATTGTGTTAAGTGATTATACTTAACACAATTTTTTTATATCCGAATTTTAAGACTTAAATCTTAATTAAAATAAGAATGAAAAATGATAAATCTGAACAATTAAATTATTAATTAAATGAATATTCGCAATATATATTTTTATTCAAAACCATGTTGACGAA
>SFVX01000009.1 GCA_004561445.1 bacterium
AGGTCAAAATCCTTTGTAAATAAGGCATGCGAAAAGGCCACCCCTGGGATGACCTTATTTTTCGTGCTCTCAGGCACGCCTGGTTATTTGACGCTTACGCACGATTAGCTACTACTACCTTGTACACAACTCATTCTTGTACAACAAGCATGGTAAGACTATCAAGCGTAACGGCAAACGTATCCTTGTTAGAAAAGGTGTAAGACTTGAAGCTAACAAGGTAAAGGTAGTCAAGATTAATGGTAAGAAATTCTACAAGGTGGGCAAGAGCACTTACATTAAGTTTAGAAATGCTAAATTAATTATAAGTCCTAACAACTAGTTAGATTTTCTGAGCTATTAGAATAAATAAGAAAAGTGTCTGGAAAAAAACTCGATTTTTAGCCCGGATATAAAAACACAGAAATTCATTATTTTTAGTGAATTCCTGTGTTTTTTGTTTTTGAAATGAAAATTCGAAGGCTTTACCTTCTTGTTGGCTCCATATTTTTTCAGATTCATCGTCATGAACATGATACCGACATCCGTTTCGACTTTCTTTTTGCCTCTTAAATGCGTTCTGCGCATACCAAATACACTCTTCATGTGCCCAAAAATTGGCTCCACATCTGACTTGCGACAGCCATAGATGCGTTTGCCTTCTTCGCTTTGAAGAGTCTCTTTTGCTTTTTCTTTTAAATACTGCCAGTTAGGATTGTAGTGAATCTGTCTTTGTCGACCTGTTTTGGTTTTAGCCAATTGGGTCAGTTCTTCAGTTAGCTGGAACTCATCAGCTTCATAAATTTTGAAGTTTCTGACCATGCCAGTAGATCGATCTTTTCTTTGACTATAATATTTGAAGTTGAAGCGGACGCCTGATTTATCTACGTAATAGTCTTCTTCTTCGTTATAGTACCAGTTGTCGACCTTTGATGGATCTTTCTTATATTTTCGCGTTTGTTCTTTTTCATATTGGGTATACGGAATCTGATAGTTCTTATCTGAATAATTCTCTTCCAGAATCGAGTAATTGTATTCACTGCCATAGCCCGCATCGGCCACAATATTTTGAAACTTATCGAGAATTCCTCTGGACTTCATTTGGTCTAGAAATGGTTCGAATGTTCTAAAGTCAGTCGGATTAGGAAACGGGGCAAAATCAACTATATATTGATTAGTAGTCGCTGCCTGAATATTGTAGCCTGGCTTTAGCTGCCCGTTTTTCATATGATCTTCTTTCATATGCATGAAGGTGGCATCATGATCTGTTTTAGAGTAGCTGTTACGGCCAGCAAAGATCTCTTCAGCTTCTTCGTACTTTTTAGCACGCGGAATAAAATCTTTTCTGAGTTTATGTGCGATCTTCTTTAATTCACGGCGCTTGGCCTTATTTTTTGATCCGCCTGGAATGGCTTTAGGTTCTCGATCAATTTTCTCGGTCAGCTTCTCAACTTCTTTTTCCGTTTCTTGAGCCAGAATCTCTAAGCCTTGACTAGTTTGGGCTTCTTCTTCGGCCATGGCTTTGACTACTTCTTTATTGATCAGTTCTTCATATAAAGCAGACACGTCTTCCTTTAACTTGGCATGATACTTCTCAATAGCTTTTCGCCAGACAAAAGTGTACCTGTTGGCGTCCGCTTCAATCTTAGTACCATCGATAAAAACTGCATTTTCACGGATTAATCCCTCATCTTCTAATAATGAAGTAAAGTAGACAAAGCACTGCTTAATTACCTTATTGGCATGGTCGCTTGATCTGAAATTATTGATCGTGTGATAAGAAATCTTTCTATTGTCAGCCAAAATCATCATGGGCAGATTCTCTTCTAGCATTCTTTCAATTTTTCTGCCTGAAAAAACTCTTCTAGAATAAGCAAAGAGTAAAATCTTAAGCATCATTGCCGGGTGATATGCAGGTCTGCCTGTATTAGAAGTGGTTTCTAAGATAACTTCGTTAGGAATAGAATCAACGAATTCACTGATAACACTGGCAATGTGATTTGCAGGGATAGAAAAATCTAAATTTAATGATAAAGCAGTTTGTCCTGTGATATAATTTTGATACATGTTTAAGCCCACTTTCTATTGTTTTTTTGTGGTGATTAAATAATATCAAGGAATGGGTTTAAAGTATACAAAAAGAGCGATGACTTCTTATGAAGTTCATCGCTTTTTTCATGGCCTGGAAGTTAGTTTTTCCCAGACACTTAAGTTTAATATATTTTTTACGCCTGTAAAAATTAACGGCACCAAGACCATTAGGCCTTGGTGCCGTTTTGTTATCTGCAAGTAACTTGATAGTTTGGATGGGGGAGGTTGCTGATATCACTCAGCAGAGTTCGATTGACGTGAGTAGGTCCGTGACATATTTAAAGCGATAAAGCAGTTATTTTCGAAAAAAGAGTGTAGGAATAGGATATTTTCCCACATAAGTCAAGAGGTAAGATTCCTAATAAAGGAGTCCTGTCTGCTTTTTATTACGAAAAAATAACAATATTGCTATTTCTTAGTAAGCGGCTTCTTTTTTGCTGAGTATGGCTGAGCAAAAAATTAAATAAATTAGTATGGTTAAAGTGTTCATGATATGTTATAATGTCTGTTGAGTTATAAGAATATAGTTCAAGAAGAGAGAACTTATATCAAAGCTGTTTTGTTTTTCATAGAAAGTGGGGAATTATAAAATGTTGTCTAAGAACAACCGGAAGCTGCAAGAGCGCAAGCTTCAAGAAAAACAACGTTTTGGATTTAGAAAATATAGTTTTGGCTTAGCTTCAGCCTTGCTTGGTGTGTCATTCATGCTGGGGACTGGTAGTACGGTTTCAGCTGCTACGACTACTCCAGCTGAAAATGTAGCGGCCGCTACGACGAGTAATGCTGATTCAGGTACTGCGGAAGCAGATGCTACCAAGTCAGAAGCAACCGACACTAAGAGCGCTGATGCTGCTGCAAGTACGACTGATACTTCTGCTACTGAAACTAAGACCGATACAACTGAAGCAAGCAACACTGCTTCTGACAGTTCAGCAACTACTGATGCAAACAGTACTTCAGCAGCAACTGATAATTCAGACACTAAGGCTGAAAACACCACTGCAAGTGATACTGCTAAAACCGCGTCTACTGAACCTGCGAGTGGTGAAAGTAAGAATGCAACTACTGACGCTAGTGCTGAAAAGGCAACTGATTCAGCTGCACAAGCAACTAATGCGTTAAAGGCAGCTGCTGTAGCAACTGACGCTTCAGCAACTACTACTGATGCAGATTCAACGATCACTGCAACTGATGATGCTGCATCTGCAAAAGGTAAGATCACTGACGAAGGCAAATCAAAGGGCTTGACTGACAGTGATGTTGACCCAGAGATGAGCGATGCTAACGGGGCAAGTTTGGTCGCTGATGATTCAAATATCCCAAGTGGTTACAAGGCTGACCCGACTGAAGGGCGCTACACGTTTGGGATTGTCAGCTTAGGTGGTGACTTTGATAAATGGGTTAAGGGTGACGCTAGCAAATTTAAGAGCTACAACGGTGAAAATAATACCCATTACTATTTACGTTTCTCAACTAGTAAAAATGCAACTAATGGTACATACGACAGTACTGTGTATTCACAAGTAGTTGATGCTACTACTGATACGGTTAAATGGGAACAGGCTTTAACTCCTAACTCGGGTGCAGTAAAAGTTAATAATGGTACTGACGGGTTTGAATTATCTAGTAAAGTAGCTGGCGTTACTCAATATTATGAACTTAAGTATACTGATACTAAGATTGGCAATGCTTCTACTTCTCGGATTACGATTAATCCTAATAACGGTAGTTTAACTGCAGTAACTGTTTATAGTAATGGTAAAGCAATACCTGCTGGTAGCGCTACTCCTGGGACCTATACATCAGTATTGTTCCCAGCTACGGGGGTCATCAAAACTGAATATATTGCCCGAGATGCAAAAGGAAATGAAACTACCTTGGCAAAATACGAAGAAGGAGGACGTCAAGGTTATAAATATACTATTTCTGGTCCTAGAGAAATCAAGGGCTATGATTTAATCAGCTCTCCCTCTACAACAACTGGTATTTTGGGTAAAACATATAATGTTGGTGATGTATATGCCGGTGGTAATTTGGAATTATCTGATCAACTTCAGCTTGCCAGAGTTTACGTTGCTACATCAGAATATGGGGACGCTAAAGTCGAGTTAAGAGTTGCCTTGAAAAAGGATGCTGACGGCAATGCGATTACAATTAACAGTGTTAATGACTCGAATATTTGGAAGACAATTTTATCCACTGATTCCTTGGCACCTGGTGCGACTGCTTCTGACGGTAACTACGGTGGCGGTGCTTCATACTACATTAATGGAAAGGACGGTATAAAGTACATAACGGATGCAGGTTTTACTGAGGAACAACTTGCTGGATACAAGAGGCACCTTACGGTCATCATTTTGGCCAACGGTTTGACTCAAGGTCAAGAACCTGCTAAGTACTACTACGCACCACAAGGTCAAGTTCGCATCAACTACGTAACCAGCGACGGTAAGGAGATTCGGGGTAAGGATCCGGTTAGTGCGTACGAAAATTCAGGTGCCAACACTTCTTACGACGTAACCGGCTCAACTTACCAGCCACAGACCATTACTGCTGATGGCAAGACTTACCGTTTTGTTAAGAGCGACAAGTCAATGGGGACTGCTGGTACGACTGAAATCAATGGTTACACTTACAATGTAACCCCATCAGACGCTACGGGTACGATCAAGTCCACTACGGTTAACGACGTTTACTACGTTTACGAACAGGTAACTTACCACACGGAAGCTGAATCCAAGGACGTAACTCGGACGATCGAATACTACGACAGCGTGACTGGTGAACCAATTCCATCTGACTTGGAAAAAACGGTCACTCAGACTGCAACGCTGACCCGTACCAAGATTTACGATGACCAAAACAACCCCATCGGTTATGGTACTGTTTCAGAAGATGGTTCAAGCTACACGATCGATGACAGCTGGAAGGTGGCTGACCAGACTTGGACTAAGCAAGATTCTGCTGATCTTTCTGGTTACGGCTACACGGCGCCCGATCGTGCTTCAGTAGATGCGGTAACGGTTGATGGTGACACGACCAACGTAACGGAAAAGGTATACTACGGCCACCAGACTGTTACAGTAACTCCAGAAAACCCAGGTACTCCAGGTGAACCGATCAACCCTAACGACCCTAACAGCCCAGTTTACGGTGAAGAAACTGACCGGAAGAACTTGGTTAAGGACGCAAGTCAAACCATTCACTACGTAGGTGCAGGTGACAAGACTCCAGCTGACAACGTTGTAACTCAGAAGGATGCCTTCACGCGGACTGTTACTATTGACAAGGTAACTGGTAAGGTTCTGTCCTACACTGACTGGACTGGCGAAAAGACTTTCAACACTGTTGATACTCCAGTTGTTCAGGGCTACCACGCAGACAAGAAGACTGCTGGTGGTTTGACTGCAACTGTAGACAACCCAGACGTTGAAGAAACTGTAACTTACGCACCAAACGGCAAGCTTGTTCCAGTGGATCCAGACGGCAACCCAATTCCAGGTGCTGACACGCCAACTTACCCAACGGACCCTAACGATCCAACTAAGGTAGTACCAAACGAACCAATCCCAGACGTTCCAAACTGGACTCCAGTAGACCCAAGTCCTGTAACTCCATCTAACCCAGGTGAAGATACTCCAGTGCCTTACACTAAGAACGAAACTCCAGCAGCTAAGTACGGCTTGACTGAGAAGTTTGTCGACGAAGACGGCAACGAACTTTCACCAAGCGTAAACAAGGGTACTGACTACAAGACTGGTGACAAGTACGACGTAACTAAGGACGCTAAGGTAATCACTGGCTACGTACTG
>SFVX01000010.1 GCA_004561445.1 bacterium
CACTACTAATGTAAGGAGTAATTATTATGTTATTTAAAGAATTTATTGAAATGGTTGATGATTTACAAGATATGATTATTGATGAAGAGTTTGGTCCTGAATTGGCTGCTAAGGTTATTCTTAAATTAGGTCAATTGAAATCTAATCTTATTTTATCAGATATGTTAATTGATGAATGTAAAAGAAAAAATAATTCTGAAAAATAGTTTAAAGTAATATTATGAAATTAGAGATTAAAGAGTTTAAAGATATAAAGTTTTTACGAAATAGGTTTACATCTATTTTTATTAAAGATGCTGATGTTAAAAAGTTTGTAATGTTTGGAACTAATTATTTAACAAAATTCTTAGACCACGAGCATTGGAAAGATTCAGTTATAATTAATTCTTTACAAGCTTCTTGTTTACAAGTTTATTATCGATGTAAACAACATAAACAATATAGTTGGTATGTTTCAGATAAAATGGTTAGAAAAATTGAACGATTAGAGAAAATTGGATTTACTATTTCTGATTTATTCATAATAGGTTATATTAAGACCTATGATTATAAAGGAGTGGACCAAAATGGAAGGTTTTATTGAATGGATTATTGAAAACAAAGATGTTATAATCGATGTTTTTTCAATAGTTGGAACGGCTTTTTTTGCTGTTCTAAATTGCGTTTTGACTCTAATTAAAACTAGAAAGAGTCGCATTCAGCGAATCTCTAATTCAGAGACCGTTGATAAGTTAACCGCCGAGGTTAAAAAAAGATTACTTCAAGGAGGAAATAATGAAAAGAGTAAAAATGAGTAATCGAAAAAAGGACTCAAAGTTCTTTAAAAGAACTGCTTCTGGCACTAAGGCAGTAAATGTTAGTGCTACACAATTTAGAGGAGGTACTAGATTATGATAGTTTTAGGATTATATGATAAAGCTAATTCTACTTATGATAAGTATTTTATGATTCGTGAGGATGAAAGAAACAATTTTATCAAATCATTAAAAATAATTGTTAATAATGGAACTGATGTTTTATCTGTTTATTCTGATGATTATTATTTAACTGAAGTTGCTATTCTTAATAATTCTGGATTAGAAAAAATTGATAGACCTATTAAGATAGAATTAAGTTCTTTAAAGGAGGTTAAATAATGAGATATTATAAACCTTTTGAAAGACCTCAAAATGATGAATTTATTCAAGAATGTGATAATCCACTTGTAGAGCAATTTAAAGAAATTCCACCTTTTACTCAAGACCCAACTACTGGTGAAATTTTAAATGATACTCCATATTCTAAACTTGTAAAAGTTGAACCTATGAATATTCAAGAATATATTGATTCTTTTGATGATAAAGATATTTATTCGATGATTAAGAATCTTTTAAAAGACCCTTTGGGTATTTCAAGAGCTAAATTGACTGATTCAATGTGTTGTGATACTACTATTTTCCCTAAAAATATTCACGAAGCAGAAGCTATTATCAATAATGGTGTTGCTGCTAAAGATAGTTTAGACCCTCGTATTGTTGAAGCAATTAATGATGATTCTAAGTTAAAATCTGTTATATTGGAAATATTACAAGCTAAAGATGTTTCTGTCGCAAAAGAAGCTGATTCTGGAAAGGAGGCTAAATAATGAGTAATCCATTAGATTTTAAATTTGTTGCTCCTCGTATTGTAGGTTTACCTCGTTCTAAATTTGATTTATCACATAGTGTTAAAACAACTTGGAATGTTGGTGAATTAATGGTAATTGATGTTATAGATATTATTCCTGGTGATACATTAGATTTAGATATTAATATGGTTGCTAGAAGTATTACTCCAGTATCTCCTACTATGGATAATGCTTTTATGGATATTTTTGCTTTTTGGGTACCTAACAGATTAATATATTATCCTCAATCAGAAGCTACTTCTACAAATAAAACTTGGGAAAAAATTAATGGTGAGAATCCAGATGGATTTTGGGCTGCTACTCAAGAAACTACTGCTTATATGTATACTTTTATTGATGAAGTTAAGCCTCAATCAATTTTGAATGATGTTGGTGTGCCTGTTGGTGCAAAGAATTTTGAAATTAATCCTGCCGTTCTTAATGCTTATTTATTGATTTGGAATAGGTTTTTTAGAGATGAAAACTTAATGAATCCTGTTGATGTTAATGGTGCTTCTTCTTTTGATAATTTAACTTCTACTCGTTTACCTGTTTGTAAGTTTCACGATTTATTTACATCTTGTTTACCTGCTCCACAACGTGGTTCATCCGTTTCAATTCCATTAGGAACTACTGCTCCTTTAGTTACTGGAAGTAATTATAATATTGGTTCTACTGGCGTTGTTTTAGGTTATTCTAAAATGGGTGGTACTGCTGGTAGAAATTATCATAATATTGTTACTTCAAATCCAAATGCTACTGTTGGAAGTGTTAATACTGTCGTTACAGATACTACTACTTCTGCTTCTAGTGGTTATCCACTTGATACTACTAATTTATATACTGATTTAAGTGATGCAACTTCTGCTAGTATTAATGCACTTCGTTTAGCATTTCAAACGCAAAAAGTTCTTGAACGTGATGCTAGAAGTGGTACTAGATATCAAGAGATGTTGCAAGCCCATTTTAATCAATATATTAGTTCTGAAATAATTCAAGAGCCTGAATATTTAGGTGGCAAGAGAATCCCACTTTCTATTTATCAAGTATCACAAACATCTGCTTCTTCTGAAACTTCTGATTTAGGATATAACGGAGCTTTTGGTTATACTGCTAATAGTACTGGTAGAATTGTTAAATCATTTAAAGAGCATGGTCTTGTTATTATTTGTGGATGTGCTAGAACTAATAAATCATACTTCCAAGGTATGCCTAAATATTTAACTAAAACACAAAGATTCCAATACTATATGCCAGAATTCTCAAATATTGGCGAGGTTGCCGTGCCTAAAAGTGAATTAGTTCTTGGTGCTACTGGTACATTTGGCTATCAAGAAGCCTGGTATGAATATCGTCAAATGCAAAATTCTATCCGTGGATTTATGTCCCCATTGGCTAATGACACTATTTTAAATAGTTATACTTACGCTCAAAGTTTGAGCTCTAATCCAACTTTAAATGCTGATTTTATTAAAGAGTCTAGAGGTTCATTTGATAAAACTTGTATTTCTACTTCTTCACCTTATCAATTCTATGGCGATTTCTATCTAGATTTAAAAATGACTCGTCCATTACCAGTTTATTCTATTCCTGGTTTAATTGACCACTATTAATGAGGTTAATATATGGGTTTTTCTATTGGTGGTGGACTAATTTCTGGTATTGCTGACAATATTTTAGGTATTAGTGATACAGAGAATTCTGCTTATAATATTGAGGCTGCTAAACAGGCTGATGCTACTAATTATGCTAGATTTTTAGAGAATCGTGATTATGAAACAAATCTTTCTAATACAGCTTATCAAAGAGCTGTTGCTGATATGAAAAAGGCTGGTATTAATCCTGCTCTTGCTGGTTCTGTTGGTGGTGCATCTACTCCTTCTGCTTCACCAACTCAATATGAACCTGCTATGTCAACTGCTAATGGTATTGCTGGTATTATTGGAAGTGCTGTAGGATTAGGACAAAAATCTTATAAACCTGTCAGAGTTATTGGTAGATACGGAATTGGTAATTCAGCATATACATTTTCTTTAAGAAAAGGCTAGGTTTTAATTGGTACCGACAAATTTTGGTCTTATCTTTTGCTTTAGCAAATGTAAGCCAAAATTTGCCGTTCACGAGCTTGCGAGTGATAATCTCTAAACTTTCTTTATCTAATAGAATTGTTGGTGTTTTGGTTTTTGAATAAATAAAGCTTGCTGAATTTATGAAAATACCAAACACATCAACAATTATAGCTATATTAATAAATTGCATTTAACTATTTTATAGTTAAATGGAACGCTAGTGGTATCGCTGCACTTTATTTTTTATGACTTGTTATTCACCTAATACTTTATTGGTTTATTCTAATAGTGTTCTTAATAAAAAGAAAACTCGTTTTTTTGTCGGAACTGATTTAAATTTTTCGGTTCCGCCTTTTTTAGTTGATAAATTTTATCGTGATAAAAATAGTCCCGTTAATGTTGTTTATACTTTAGAATCTCAAAATACTATTCCTTGTGGTCATTGTATTGGTTGTCAATTAGATAAGGCTAATATGTGGAAGAATAGACTTATGGCTGAATATCGTGTTTCTAAAATTGCTTATTTTTTGACTATTACTTATGCTGATGGTTTTTTACCTAAAAATAATTTGTTATGTAAGTCTGATATACAAAAGTTTGCTAAGTCAATTAAGGATTACTTTTTAAAACATTTTGGCTATAAAGAAATTAAGTATTTTATTGTTGGTGAATATGGCTCTAAATCCCTCAGACCTCATTATCACGCTATTTTTTTCAATTTGCCGCTTAATGTTAAAGATTTTTCTTTATGTGGTATTAATTGTAATTTGATACCTGAAAAAGATTTTTATAAGTGTAAATTATTAGATTTTGGTTCTTCTACTGGTTCTAGGATTTATAAATGTAAGTTTTTAGATAATTTTTGGGCTCGTGGAAATATTATTGTTGGTTCTGTTTCTTCTCAGTCTACAGCTTATTGTGCTAGATATTGTAATAAAAAGTTGAATCTTGAATCTGATGAAAAAGATTTATTAAAGATTTTAAAGGTTCAGCCTGAATTTTTACTTTGTTCTAAAAATTTGGGTACTAAGTATATTTTTAGTAAGAATTTAGTAAATAATAAGTATTATGATAATGGAAAATTAGTATCTGGTGGTCGTTTAGGATTAAAAAATCTTGCTGAAGATTTGCAAAAAGAGATAAAAGTAAATAATCAGTATTATTTTAGTATTAATTTAGCTAGTCGTTATGGTGATAAAAATGAGATGTTAAAACAAGATTCTGAAATTAAATCTTTAAAAATTAAAACTTTAAAAAGAAATTATAACTAGCATTAATTGCCTTGATTTATATTAATGCTAGTTTGCGAAGCAAAATATTAACTTGATTAATATTTATATTATTTATATATTTATAAATATACTAATATATTCAATAATTATCTATTACATATCTAATTATTTCATACATTAGTATAAATAATGCTTGCATTAAGTCCCGTATTTGATATAATATAGGTAAGGTGATGGAGTAAGTGTTAAGTTTATATGGTTTTATTGATTTATCAGTAAATTGCCATAAAACAATATACTTAAGTATAATCGCTTCTCCACCACTACTAATGTAAGGAGTAATTATTATGTTATTTAAAGAATTTATTGAAATGGTTGATGATTTACAAGATATGATTATTGATGAAGAGTTTGGTCCTGTTGATGAAGAGTTTGGTCCTGAACTGGCTGCTAAGGTTATTCTTAAATTAGGTCAATTAAAATCTAATCTTATTTTATCAGATATGTTAATTGATGAATGTAAAAGAAAAAATAATTCTCAAAAATAGTTTAAAGTAGTATTATGAAATTAGAGATTAAAGAATTTAAAGATAGAAAATATCTTCGTAATCGTTTTACATCAATTTTTCTTGATAATCCAGATGTTAAAAAATTTGTTAATTATGGATGTAATTATTTAATAAAATTTCTCGACCATGAACACTGGAAAGATTCTGTTGTTATAGATTCTTTGCTTGGTAGTTGTAGTATTGTTTATAAACGCTGTAAGGTACATAAACAATATAGTCGGTATCCTACTGAGAAAACAGTGAGAAAGATTGAAAGATTAGAAAAAATTGGATTTTCTGAATCTGATTTGTTTATAATAGGTTATGTTAAAACCTATGATTATAAAGGAGTGGATAAATATGGAAGGTTTTATTGAATGGTTTATTGAAAATAAAGATGTAATTATTAATTGCATCTCTATTATAGGTACAGGATTATTTGCTGTACTTAATTGCGTTCTTACTCTTATCAAAACTCGCAAATCTCGAATAACTAAGATTGTAAGTGATGAAAAAGAGTTAAATTCATTGACTCAAAAAGTTAAGGAAAGATTAAAGAAAGGAGATTAAAATTTTGAGAAAACGAATTAGAAATAGAGTTAAAGACTCTGCAAAGTTTAAGCGAACTGCCTCAGGTACAAAAGCTTTAAATATGCCTGGTGCTGTTGTAATGAGAGGAGGAACTAGATTATGATTATTTTAGGTCTTTATGATAAAACTAATAAAGCTTATGAAAAATATTTTCCTGTTATGGATTCTGAACTTAATATTTTTGTTAAGCAATTAAAAATTGAATTTAGTAAATTCGATTCAGTTTATAATAAGTTTGCGAAAGATTATGAAATTCATAAGATTTGTATTTTAACTGATAAAGGTCTTGAAATTCCTGATACTATTGAATTAGTTGCAAATGGTATTGATTTAGTTATGAAAGGTCAAAAAAATGAAAAAATTTAACGAAATTTTAGAAAGGCCTGACAATAAAGTATTTGCTGTTGATTATTCAAATCCTATGAGAGAGCAATTTGAGGAAATTCCACCTTTTAGCAAAAATAATGAAACTGGTGAAATATTAAACGATACTCCATATCCTATATTAAGGAAAAAAGATGATATTAATTTTGATGATTATATAAATTCTTTTGATGATTGTGATATTTATTCTTTATTAAAGAATCTTGCTACTTCACCAGCTAAAATGGCTGAGGCTTGTTTAAAACCTAGTGATTGCTATGATACAACTATTCTTCCTAAAAATATACACGAAGCAAATGATTTTATTTTAAAAGGACAACTTGCTAAGGATAATTTAGACCCTCGTATTTCTGCTGTTATTGATGACACTGAAAAATTAAAGAGTGTTATTCGTGAAATTCTAAATGAAAAAACTTTAAATAAGGAGGATAAAGTAAATGAATAATTTTAAATTTATTGAACCTCGTGTTGTAGGCTTACCTCGTACTAAGATGGATTTATCACATGGAGTCAAAAATACATTTAAAACTGGTGATTTGTTTGTTATCGATTGTCAAGAAATTTTACCAGGAGATACCATTGATATTAATCTTCGTTCTGTTGTTAAATCTATAACTCCTGCTGTTCCTGTTATGGATAACTCTTTTATGGATATTTATTTTTTCTGGGTTCCTCATAGACTTACCCATTTCCCTAGTATTAATGCAACTTCTACAAATAAGACTTGGGAAAGAATTTGTGGTGAAAATACTTCTGGTTATTGGGCTCCTAATTCTGAAACTATTGCTTATACTTGGACTCCTCAAAGATGTGGTCCTAATTCTGTTCTTAATGATTTTGGTTATCCTCTATGTACTGATTCAAATAGATGTGTTGCTATAAATCCTGCTTGTCTTAATGCTTATATTTTAATTTATAATAGGTTTTTTAGAGATGAGAATTTAATTTCTCCTGTTCCAGTAAATGGAAATACATCTTTTACGACTTTATCTAATGGTAGATTAAAGGCTTGCAAGCTTCACGACCTTTACACTTCGTGTCTTCCAGCTCCACAAAAAGGTGAATCCGTAAGTATTCCACTTGGTTCATTAGCACCTTTAACCATTTCTGATACTTATAAAATTGCTGATGGTTCTGTTTCTGGTACAAATGCCGTTGTTTTTGGTTCTTCTGAATTAGGTTCTCCTGATACGTTTATAGGCCAAAATCTTGTTGATGTTGCTGCTGCTGGTTCACATAAATTAATGGGTAATGGTTCATTGTCTAGTTCTCAATTGAGTAATACTAAGCTTGTTGATATGACAAATTTGTACGCTGATTTATCACAAGCAACAGCTGCTTCTATTAATAGTTTGAGGTTGGCCTTTGCTACACAGCGACTCCTCGAACGCGATTCAAGGGGGGGTTCACGCTATGGCGAGCAATTGCAAAGCCATTACAATCAATATATTTCTAGCGAATTTATACAGGACCCTGAATATCTTGGAGGAAAACGTGAACCTTTAACTATACAAACAGTAGTTCAAAATTCCTCTACTGAATCTGGTGGTGTTCTTGGTACATTAGGTGCTGCTTCTTCTACTTTTTTTACTACTGATAATATTGTACGTAGTTTTAAAGAAGCTGGTTATCTTATTATTCTTGGTACTGTACGTACTATGAATACTTATTCTCAAGGTGTTCCAAAGTTTATGACTAAAACCAGAAGATTTGACCACTTTTATCCAGAATTTTCTCATATTGGAGAGGTTGCTGTTTCTAAGAATGAATTATTTATGGATAATACTCAAATATCTAATAAGGTCTTTGGCTATCAGGAAGCTTTTTATGAGTATTATAATTTGCCTTCAATTAATAAAGGATATTTTAATCCAGATTCAGGAGATACTATTTTAAAGGCTTACACTTATCAAGAACAATTTTCAAGCCAACCAGTTTTAAATTCATCATTTATTCAACAAGGTACTAAGAATTTTGACCAAACTTGTGCTGTTGAAAATTCAAATTATCATTTTTACGCTGATTTTTGGATTAAAGAGTTTGCCACTCGCCAAATGCCAGCTCATCCTACTCCTGGTTTAATTGACCATTATTAATTATGAGTGGTTTTAGTCTTGGTGGCTCCTTTATTAATGGAGCAATGGATTTAATTGGTATTGGTGCAAATAGTGCTTATAATAACTATCAAACAATTGAAGCTTTAAATAAAATGAATGAAACTAACTATTTAAGGAGTTTAGAGAATAGAGAATATCAGACTCAATTAGCAAATACAGCTTATCAAAGAGCTAGAAAAGATATGGAGGCTGCTGGAATTAATCCAGCTATGCTAGGTAATGGATTTTCTGGTGCCTCTACTCCTTCGGCTTCTATACCTACTGCTGAATCAGGCTCCGTTTCTCAAACTGGCTTAACTGGAATTGTTGGTTCTATTATTAATGCTGCTACTAATGCTCATATTTATAAAGATGATAAAGATTTAGAAATTCAAGCTAGATACTCATTATTTAAATAAATTTGCATTTAACATTATTGTTAAATGGAGCGTTGCGTGGACCTGTGCCACGCTTGGTTAATTCTTAGTAGTGTTGTTCCTCGGGAGAGTATGGGGCGTAGAAGGAATTTTTCCAAATACGCCCCATACTCTACCAGGAACAAAATTATTTATTATATTAAATTTATGACTTGTTATAAACCTAATTATATTTACATTTTTCGTGATATTAATGGAAATTGTAAAACTATTTTTAAAAATGGTTATGATTTTAATTTTGTTTTGCCTAAAAATCTGCCTCCTTTGGATGTTAAAGATAGTAGTGGTTTAATTCATAGGTATAATTTTGAAAAAGCTTCTCCTATTCCTTGTGGTTCTTGTGTTGGTTGTCAAATGGATTATGCTAATCAATGGAAAAATAGGTTAATGGCTGAATTTAAAGAATCAAAAAATGCTTATTTTATTACACTTACTTATAATGATTTAAATTTACCTAAAAACTCTCAACTTGATAAAAAACAATGTCAGGTTTTTTTAAAACGTTTAAAAGATTATTTTTTAAAAAATTTTGATTATAAAGAAATTAAATATTTTTTAGTTGGCGAATATGGTTCTATTAGTTATAGGCCCCATTATCACGCTATTTTTTTTAATTTACCACTTACACTCAACGAGTTATTTTGTTATACAAAAAAAACTTCTGATTGTATTCCTAAAAATGACCGTTATAAGTTTAAATTGTTAGATAAAGGTGAATCTAATGGAGAAAAAATTTTTAGTTCTCCACTTATTTCGAAACTTTGGCCTTATGGTAATAATATTATTGGTTCTACAACAATTAAGTCTTGTGGATATGTTGCTCGCTATTGTAATAAAAAATTGGGTCGTGATTCCGATTTTAAAAAGATACTAAAAAATTACAAATTTAATACTGAATTTTTACTTTGTTCTAAAAATTTGGGCAAAAAGTATATTTTTAGTAATAATTTAGTTGATAATAAGTATCGGTGTAATGGAATGATTATTTCAGGTGGTCGTTATGGTTTAAAAAATTTTGATGAAACTACTGCTCAGAAAATTAAAGATAAAAATTTATTAGCTTTTAGTGATTTTAAATCTACTATTTATGGTGATTTAAATGAATATTTTAAAGTTGAATCTGATAAAAAAGAAGGTTCTGTTAAAGCTTTAAAACGATTAAAAAATTAACATTATAGCTCTTGATTTATATAATGTTAATTTGTGAACTAAATTAGTTCACTAATATAAATATTATTATTTATTTATTAATATACTAATGGTAAAATAATTTAGCTATAAATATCTAAATTATTTAACACATTAGTATAAAATATGCTTGCATTTAGTCCCGTTTATGATAGAATATAAGTAAGGTGATGGAGTAAGTGTTAAGTTTATATGGTTTTATTGATTTATCAGTAAATTTCCATAAAACTATATACGTTAGTATAATCGCTGCTTCATCACTACTAATGTAAGGAGTAATTATTATGTTATTTAAAGAATTTATTGAAATGGTTGATGATTTACA
>SFVX01000003.1 GCA_004561445.1 bacterium
TCAAAGCCGTATTTCTCAATAGCGTCTTTGGCGGTGATGTACTTTCCGCCGTCGACCACTATTTCCTTCGCCAGCTCGTCGAAGGAACGGCAGAAAATGGGGTGGATGTCGTCGAGAATTTCAGCGAGATTTGTTCCGTCTTCGTCCTCGTCAGTGAGGTCTTCAACGATTTCGCCGTCCCAGCGATAATCGCAGAAGAGGTTTTTGGGGTTCTTCGGAATTTCGACGTCGTCGGAAAAGTGAATTTCCCAAGCCTGTACGCAGCCATCTTTGACTTTCGGGTCTTTTTCGCGTGCCATTTCGCGAGCATCGGAAAGAGCCTCGGCGGCTGAGTAATAAAATTTCTGATTGTTGTCTTCGTGACGGTCGAATGTCTCGACAAGGGCAAGAATTATGTTTTTCATTTTCGTTTTTCCTTTCGGTTTTTTGATACCTCCCGCCGGAGCGGGAACGCACCGAGCTTGAACCCTGTTTATAGCCGCTCGGTCGGCTTGCTCATTGAGAGGTCTTTGTATCTCCAACTCTCTTTGATTATTTCGGACAGCCACTTAGCGACTATCGTTCGTCTTTCGATTTCGTTGCCGTCTTCGTCAAGTTCAACAGCTTCGACTTCGATTTCCGTGTCGCTCTCTTCTGCTTCTGCAAGCTTTAAAAGCTGCCAGTCAGGAGCTTCGCAAATCATTTCGGCTTCCTCAAAGTCAAGTCCACAAAGACTCTTTTCGAGGTCTTCAAAAGATTCCGCTTCTTCCTCCCATGTTTCCATGGTTTCGGAGTTGCTCCAGCCGCTGCCGTTTGTCCAGTAGTTGTGATTGTAATTGATGCGATAAGTTTTCATGATGTTTTCTCCTTTTTGTCTTTCTCTTTTGTTTACGCTTATATTATACCACCCATTGGCGCATTTGTCAATAGGTTTTGCAAAAGTTTTTTTGATTTTTTTGATTTATTTTTCGACGACGTTTGTGATTACGTCGTCTTCGATTTCCTCTGTTCCCTCGTCGGAAATGGTGACGAGAACGGAAGATCCGGACGGGATAGACCGTTTGAAATAGCCCCATACATTGCCGTCCTCGGTGATGATGTAGCCGCAGCCGCTGTTGACGGCGGTGTATGTGCCGTTCTGGTAACGCTCCTGCTTGATGGGGGTGCATGAGACTATGCCCAACAGGATGATGAGGGCGAGTGATGTAAGTTTCTTCATGATTGTTTCCTCTGTCTGTAAAACTTTTCTATCGCCATGTGGCGAAAATTTTGATAATCTCTCGCGCTGATGCACGGGCTTTCGGAGATTGATACGATATACTTCTCGAGCTCGGCGCGGTCTGCGAATCCTAGGTTGATTCTCGTGCGGTAAGTCGCGCGTACGCATTCGCGGATTGATTTGTGTGCGTGTGGCATGATTGATTCCTCCGTTTCGCTCTTGCTCTTCAGAGCCGGACTTTTACCGGCTGACGATTCCCGCCGAAGCGGGGAAAGGGGTTATTTTGCTAACGGTTTTGTGTGGATGTCATAATAAAAGTTTGTATCGAAATAGTCCACCATGGCGTTTGATTCATCATAGCGGTATGCGCTGATAATTGAGTTCACTTTTTTGATGGTTTCCATCGTTTCCGGGGTGTACACTTTATATTTGTCGAGGTGGTAAATGTTCAAGTCGTTTTCGCTTTCGGCTTCGCGATGGTATTCCGAGGCTGCCGCGCTGATTCTGATTTTCTCCTGTTCCTCGGCTGATATCTCGCGGCTGTAGTATTTGTCAATGTGCATTGTTTGACTTTTTCCGTCCTCGTCCTCGTAGTAAATCCAGCTTGCGGACGTGGGAATACGATAATCGGCGGCGAACTGCTCCTTTGTGACGTATGCGGACGCAGGGAGGGAAAGCGTGACAGTTATTGACTGCCCGCCGCTGTAAGTTTTACAGCGCACAGACGCGCCCTTAATGCCCGCTGCTTTGATATCCTCGCGGATGGCTTTTGATAAGTCCGCGCCGTAGAGGTATTTATCAGACTTTGAGCCATAGACCGCGCCGCCGCCGAGGTAGCCGTCAGTGTAGACCGTCGCGCCCTCCGTCTTTTCGCCGGTGATGTCCTCGCCGTCTCTGTCGTTTGTGATGATGGCGTTGATGAGGTCGCATTCTTTAGCGTATCCATACCAACAGGATTTTACATGGTTCCACCTCATTTTTAAGGCTTTCAGCGCGTCGAGAGTTGCGCGGGACGGCTTGCCGTCAAAATATACCTCGCGACTGTTGAATTGATGATTTTCACGGATTTCGTAATTTGTCATTTTTTGATAATTCCTTTCTTTTCGGCTGTCGGGGTTTGCCTTGGAGATTCCTGCTGCTTTGCAAAATCTTCGGCACTTAATACCATATCATAAAAGTATTCTGCTGAACGGTCTCCACAGTTTTTGTCATATAATACGTTATCAAATATGCGATGCGTGATTTTTGTCGCTTCCTCGGGTGAATAGCCCTTTTCTCTGATCAATTTATTATTGATGATCATAAAATTACGGTAGGTTTTATTACGGATCATTTTTTTCTCTCTTTCTTTTTTGTTTGTTCGGCTGTCGGGGCTTGTGACCGTCTGCCGGACCGCATTACCGGCGGTTTCCCGCTGTCACTCTGCTATGCTCTTGTTTCCGCCTGCTCTAACTTGCAGATTGCTTCGTGGAGCTCGTTCATTTGCTCGTTGTACTTATCAATCCAGTGTCGTTCGATTTTACTTTCTCTGCCGTTTTTTTTCTTGTATTCCTCATTCTGCTCGATTCTTTTGAGCCATTTATCCATTATGTGATAGTAGGCATGTTTCAAAATTTCGTATTCAGAAATTGATTCGAATTTCATTTTATGTTCTCCTTGATTTTTTGATTTTTTGGTTTTCCGCGACCCCTTGCGGGGTTTCGGCTGGTGACCAATCAGCCATCGTCAGGTGGAGGGGTTAGTCTGCGATGTAGTCAAGCTCTTCGAACCACCATCTCTTACCGTCGGGGGTGATGATATTGTCGCCGTCGTTGCTGTAGAGGTCGTTGTCCATGTCATCAACGTTTACCGCGCCGATGAGGTCGAGCGCCTCGTCAAGTGTGAGGTTTTCGCCACCAAGGATTTCCGCTACTGTCTCGTTTGTGATTTTGTCGATGATTTTCATTTTTGTTTTCTCCATTCATTATTCATTTTTTTATTTTTTGGGGAGTTGCTTTTGCTCTCTCCCTTTGACACTTATATTATATCACATTGAGCAATACTTGTCAATAGTATTAAGCAATATTTTGGGTTAAATATTGCACAATGTTTGAGATAATATTTTATGCACAATGTCTATTGACAAAAGGGGCAATGTTGTTTTAAAATGTAGTAAAATAGGAGGAATAGAAAATGGCAGAATTTAACAAAATCAAGTATAACAACGAATACAACAAACAGTCATATGACCGCATAAACCTAATGGCAGAAAAAGGGAAAAAATCCAAGTGGACGGAGAAAGCAAAGGCAGCGGGGCTGTCGCTCAACGCTTATATCACGAGAGCGGTTGACAGCTATGCAGGGATAGAGGATTTTACAAAAGTAGAAGAAAGAGCGAAAGAAGAAGCGCGGCGAGAAGTCCTTGCGAAAGTCGCGGACGCGCTAAAGCCGGACAAGCAGCCGGACAAGTCAGACTTTGACGAGGACATAAAAAGGCGGTTGCAGGGTCTTATATAAGCAAGAGGGGCGCAAGCCTCTTTTCTTTTTGCTGTTAATAATTACGACACAATTTACTCCAGTTCCACACTTGACAAACGTATAGTTTAGTGCTATAATCAATCACGGGGGAGGGGGGGAGAGGAAGAAAAGGAAGAAGAAGGGAGACAGCCTTAATATATCACTATTACCAATATAATTATATTATAGTAATAATTGGGATTATGTTAATATACAATGTTATTGTTATAATATAGTTATATAATAAATTAAACGGAAGGGAGAAAGTGAAGTGAAGGTTGAGCATATAGCAGGCTTTGAGACAGCGGAAGAACTTACAAATGTAGAACAACCAAAGAAGCGGAAGAAGCAAGGACGCAAGACAAGCAATCACAACAAAGCGATTGCAGCCCGAGAACGTTTGGAGTGCGAATTAAACGGATGTTCTGACCCCAGAACACCGCTTACCGAAGTAAACCCTGACACACTCACCGCTCTACAAGAGCTCATGGAACTGCCGGCTGTCGACCTTGACAGCGCGGACGAGGTCGAGCAGCGTTGCAACGACTATATAAAATGGTGCAGCCGGTATCACGCCTTTCCCTCGCTGGCAAGTCTCGCCGTTGCTCTCGGTGTTGACCGCGTTACTCTGATAGAGTGGGGGACTAAGTCGCGTATAGGTCAGCGTCATTCTACAATTATAAAAAGAATGAAGACGCTCATAGCTGCAAACACCGTCCAAAAGGGTGCGGACGGCTCTCTCAATCCCGTTTACGCGATGTTTTTGCTTAACAACAGTTCACAAGGCTTTGCAAATAACACCCGCCTAGAGGTCGCACAAACGCCCACAGAGCAAATCGACGCGCCAAAACTTGATGATGTAATAGAGATATACGACAGCAAGGACACAAGCGACACATAAGACGCGCCACAATGCCATGAGAGCGACATATCCACGATTTTGCTGCAGGGCAGGGAAGGACTTAGTTAAGCGTGTAAAGCATTATGAGAGCGCACAGCCACACCCAGACAAACATATATCCAATTAGGCAAAATGAAGATTTTGTATAATTCAGGGAAGAGATGCCCTATATACGATACCGGGTGGTTGACTGCTGTAGAGCGGCGGGCGCGTGTTAGCCCCTCAAATATTCTCAAAAACTAAAAAACTTAGGGCTTTTGTAATCAGGACTTTGTAAATGTCTTTGCTCTGTTTTTCAAAAATCGCGCAAAAACAAAAAAGACCTCTGAGGTGTGTATGAGATATGTCGATATATACGTTTTCGGAGGTTTTATCGAAGACAGCGGAATTGGGTATTGGCAGACACTGTTGAGGTATGGAAAGCACGAGAAATACATTAGCGGAAGAATCGCCGGATGGAATTCCATACGTTGTACGATGGTAGCTATAGCCGAAGGGCTGAAAGCATTGAAAGAACCGTGCAATGTTACGATATACACTCAATGCGACTTCATCCCGAAAACGTTTGAGGTCGGATGGAAGAGGAAAAGCAATCTTGATTTATGGATGGTAATAGATGATTCTGCGGCTGTTCACACGGTACAGTATAGGTGGTATCAGAAGATAAAGCCTGTATTTCGTGATTATTTCAGGCGAACGGAAGAGGTGAACGAGAATGGAAGCACTGCAAGCGGAGATAATAGCGGGCGAACACACTGACAGGCGTTATCTTGACGTAGCGGAAAATATTCTTTCTCACATCAAAGCCGAGCCTGAGAACATGAAACATTATACTGCTATGTATTCGGTACTGTCTTCGATGAATAGCTGTGCTGAAAAGTGGCGGTATTCGGAGATTTTGAAGAGATATTGCACCGAACGAATTATACAAAATAAATCGAAATACGCAAGTTCTCTTTTTAAGGCTGTGCTTTTGCTTGAAGCGCAGGGATTAAGGCTCGACAGCTATATGCAGTATATAGAGCTTCAGCGAGAGCCGGAGAAAAGATTCTGGATTCCGCGAAGAAAACAGCTCGAACCTGTCTGCCGCGCAATGCAAAAGCTTGTCGACGGAGAACTTGACATATTGTCAATCTCTCTTCCGCCCGGAACGGGAAAGTCAACTCTTGAAATCTTCCTGCATTCGATGATGATAGGCGCGTTCCCTGACAGCTGTTCCCTTGCTTCGGGACATTCGGGGACGCTTACTAACTCAATATATGACGGCGTAAACAGCATTCTGTCAGACCCTGATTATTTATGGCACGACGTGTACCCTGCCGCAGGCACGATTATAACCAACGCAAAGGAGCAGACAATAGACCTCGGCAAGAAACACCGATTTTCGTCTCTTACCTGCCGTGCTATAGGTGCTTCCCTTACAGGTGCTACACGTTGTGAAAAACTTCTGACCGCCGACGACCTTGTGTCGGGTATTGAGGAAGCATTAAGCATAGACCGTCTTGACAAGCTCTGGACGGCTTACACGAACGATTTGAAGTCGAGAAAGAAACTAAACTGCAAAGAATTGCACCTTGCTACAAGATGGTCGGTGCATGACCCTATAGGGAGACTGCAAGCAATGTACGCGGATTCTCCGAAAGCTCAGTTTCTTGTAATGCCTGCGGTTGACGAGGACGGCGAAAGCAATTTCAATTACCGCTATGGTGTAGGCTTTGATAAGGCGTACTTCGAGGACATGAAAAACAACCTCGACGATTGTTCGTGGCGGGCTTTGTTTATGAATCAGCCGATAGAGCGCGAGGGACTTCTCTACAACGAGGACGAACTCAGACGTTATTTTGAACTTCCCTCGGATTCGCCGGACGCTGTTATATCTGCGTGTGACACAAAGGACAAAGGGGCGGACTACTGTGTAATGCCTATTGCTTACCAGTATGGCAATGACTTCTACATCGAAGAAATAATCTGCGACAACAGTAATCCCGAAATAGTTGAAACAAGGCTTGTTGAGGTTCTTTTACGGCACAAAGTCAAACTGAGCCGCTTTGAATCAAACTCTGCGGGCGGAAAAATCGCGGAAAAGGTTCAAAAAGAGGTAAAATCTCGTGGCGGAACCACAAGGATTACCACAAAATATTCGACAGCTAACAAAGCGACGCGAATTATAGTTGATTCTCCATTTGTCAAAGAGCATTTTCTTTTCAAAGATAACAGCATTATAAAGAACAATAAAGAGTATAAACGCGCTATAGGCATGCTTTGCAGTTATACAATGGCGGGAAGAAACGCACATGACGATGTACCCGATGCGTTCTCAATGCTTTCAGATTTCATTCAATCATTTGAGACGCAGACCGTAAGAGTAATACAAAGACCTTATTGAGGTGGCTATGGAAGAAGAGAAACACGCGCGCCGTCACAAGTACGTCAAAGAAGATGCTCTTCTTATAATCAACGAGATTTTAGAGCGTGGTAATGACGTTAAAATAAAGAAATCGCGCGAAGAGGTCACTATACTTGAAATAACCGCTTCAAGAAAAGCTAAATACACTATAAAAACGCTGTAACAATCGGGTTGCAGTAAGAGCCGATAGGGGCTATTCGTATGGAAAACATATGGGTAGTTCCTATTTTTGTTTACACGGAGGTTTTTCACGTGCTTGAAAATGATATTGTTCGCCTTAATACTTGTGATAGCCTTCATGGTCGGCGAAAGATACTAACGAACAAACAAAAAATAACCGCCGACAACGTTGTGTCCGTGCTTGAAGATTCGCTCGGCTTCGACAGCGCAAATGTCGCGGAAATAAATTACTTATATGACGTTTATCGCGGAATAATGGATATCCGCTATAAAGACAAATCCGTAAGACCCGACAACAACAACAAGGTCACTATCAACCTTCCGAACAAGATAGTTACTTTTAAATCCTCGTTCTTCCTAAGTTCTCCAATTCAGTATGTAGCGGCGAACGGAAAAGAGGATATATCCGACAAGGTAGCTTATCTGAATGTTCTTATGTCTTCCGAAGGAAAAGAATCAAAGGACAAAGAGTGCTCCGACTGGATGCATATCTGCGGAGTTGAGCCGCGAATGGTTCTTCCCGACCCCGACAACGAAAAAGACGGAAGTCCCGCAGCTCTTTATTCCCTCGACCCGAGAGAAGCGTTTGTTATCTACTCTTCCGGCATTGGCAGAAAACCTCTCGCGGGTGTTCTGAAACAGTATGACGAGGACGATAACCTCATTTACTACGTTTATGTTCCGGAAGGAAGATACACCGTAAAGGGTAATGACGTTGTAGACTGGCTTGCTTACGACTTTGGGCGCGTTCCGATAGTGGAATATCCGCTGAATGAAGCTCGTTTAGGAGCGTTTGAGACGGTTCTCTCACCTATCAACATGATAAACACTCTTGAATCCGCTCGTGTTGACAATGTTGTTGACTTTGTGAACGCCTATGACGTGTTCCAAAACTGCGAAATCGACGAGAACACATACAAGGAGCTTGCAAGGGGTGGTCAGTGTATCTGCATCAGAAGCGGTCAGGGAACGGAAGCAAAGGTTTACCGCATATCCTCTGAAATCTCTCAGACGGGCGTTCAGACGGAAATAGACGCACTGTACGACTACATTGATGAAATAACGGGTATGCCGACAAGAGCCGGAAACTCTTCCGCCGCAGACACGGGCATGGGAACGAGATTCCGCAATGGTTGGCAGGACGCTTCCGCGAGAGCAAACGACACTGAAAAGCTATTTGCGCGTTCGGAAAGAGAGATTCTGAAGCTGATTCTCAAAATCTACAAAGACAAGGGTGTTCTCGACCTTGACCCGAACGATGTTAAGATTCAGTTTACCCGCGAAAACCTCACCGACATTCAATCGAAAGCACAGGTTCTTTGCGAACTGCTCAACAACGAAAAGGTTCATCCGCGCGATGCTTACGACATTTCTGGTTTGTTTACAGATGTAGAGAACGCATATCAGCGCGGCATGGAGTGGTATGAAGAAGCACAGTCCGAACTTGAAAACAGCTTAGAAAAGGAGCTTGAGAATGCAAGAACGGTACATAACGACGGACAGAGCGATAGAAATACTGCGGAAGAAGGCAATACGGCGGTTTGAAAAAGCTAAGTCCTCAATAAGACTTGCTAAATTCGACGAGCTTCACGTTATAAAGACCGTCGCGACGCTTTACAAGAACCTTGACAGCGATTTACGGGACACGATGTTAGAACTTGCCTTTGCCATATATGAAGAAATAGGCGAAGAAGTAAGCCGATACGGTTACAAGGACATCGGAAAAATTTCCGCAAAAGCAAAAAAAGCCCTTGTTGAGACTGTCCTCTCGTCTCCGAATTCCGTAACAAAGTACGAATACGAGAACGAAGTCTTAAGAAAACGCGACAGGCTTTCAGAAGCTCTCAGGACACGTTCAGACGTTAACAGCGAGTGGAGACGTGCAGTAAGCCTATGGTCGAATATGACCGCCCAATACGCCGATATAGTGACTGACGAGACGGCACTCAGAGCATACAAGGACGCGGGAGTTGAGTATGTGATGTGGGTGACGCAAGAGGACGAAAAGGTATGCGAGATTTGCAAGCCGCTTGACGGAGAGATATTCCCTATTAACGAAGCGCCCGACAAGCAACACTGGCATTGCAGATGTTACCTCGCACCCATAGAAAGAAAATAACGGATATACGGCTCATGCCTTAATATATCAGCGGCAGAGAAGTCGCTTTATAAAACTCGCAGGCTGCGGAGATGCAGTATAAAAGCGCAAAAAATATCAGGTCAGAGAAGACCGAAAAACGCAAGGAGAATTTATTATGCCTAACATTGACACCTCAACAATCGAAGGATTCGACACAATGAGCGCGGAAGACCAGGTCAAGGCTCTTCTCGGACTTGATATCCCTGAAAAAGTCGACTTATCGGGATATGTAAAGAAAGAACTGCTTGACAAGACCGCGTCTGAACTCGCGGCGGCAAAGAGAAGCCTTAAAGAGAAAATGACTTCCGAAGAAGCGGCTAAGGCTCAGTCCGACGAAGCAATGAAGGAACTACAGGACAAATACAATGAACTGCTGAAAAAGACCTCTATTGCCGAGAACACCGCTAAATACCTGGAAGTCGGATACTCTCCCGAACTTGCAAAGTCTACCGCAGAAGCAATATTCAACGGTGACATGGATGCGGTTCTCGAAAATCAGAAGAAATATAACGCCGAATGTGAAAAGAGGTTCAAGGAAAATATTGAACGCGGGCTTCATCCGAACGGTGGAAGCAACACTGAAAAAGACAGTCCTGAAATTGCTCTCGCAAAACAGCTCGGCAAACGTACCGCAGAAGCTAATCAAGTCAATAAGAAAGCACTTGAACATTATATGAAGATTTAAAAGGAGATAGAAAATGAAGATAAAAGAAACAAAGTCCGGCAAGATGTTCACTATTCTTGCGACTAATAACTACAATGCAATTCCCATTACAGTGGGCGGCACATCCCTTGTTAAAGCCGGAACTCCGCTCACAGCAAGCGGCACAGCTCCCACAAGCGGTGTTACGGGTGCTATAGGCGTACTTCTTTATGACGTTGACCCGACAGTCAATCCCAACGGTGCAATCGTTGTACAGGGCGTTATAGACGGTGTTAAAGCAAAGGCTCACTCCGGCATAGACATTTCAACTCTTGGCACTGTTGTTTCGGGACTTGTTATAAGAACCAACACAGAGACTAACGTTTAATTTGAAAGGAGACTTGAATAATGAATCTTAGCGAATTTATCACGCCGCGCGTAATTGCAGCCAACTATGAGCAGACAGCCTCTAACAGAATTCCATATTTCGGCGAAGGACTTTTCCCTGCCGAAAAGAAGACAGGACTGCGTCTTGCTTGGATAAAAGGATACGGTGGACTTCCTGTTTCTCTCGCTCCTTCAGCTTTTGACGCTCAGGCAACTTATCGTGAGATTGGCGAACTTTCAAGATTTGAAACAGAAATGCCTTTTTTCCGCGCAGCTCATAAGCTCTCTGAAAATGACATTCAGGAATTCCTTCAGGTGCGAGAATCTAATGAACCTTACGCACTGGCTATACTTAATCGCACTTTTGACTATTTAAGAGACCTCATTGACGGCGCTCACGTTGTCTCTGAACGTATGAGAATGTCTCTTCTTTTCCCCGAAAGTGGCGATATGGCTATTTCAATAAAAGCGAACGGTGTAGCCTATGAATACGACTACGACCCCAACGATACATGGAAGACTAACAACTATTCTGCACTTACCTCTACAGCTCTTTGGTCAGCGGCTTCCACGGCAAACCCGATTAAGGACTTTGAGGATATGAAGAACAAGGCGGCTGACGTTTCAGGTTCTGAAATAAGATATGCCATTATGTCCGCTGCAACATTCAACCTACTGAAAGCCACTTCCGCAGTTAAGAACTCCATTGTTTCAACATCGGGCGTTGTTCAGAGCTATGTAACAGGCGCAAGAACTTCCGATGTTATCGAAAACGAAACCGGAATCAGACCTATTGTTTACTCGAAGAAGTATAAGAACGAAAGCGGTGCAACCAAATCATTCGTTCCCGATGGATATGTCACATTCATTCCCGAAGGTGCGCTGGGCAGAACTTGGTACGGCACAACTCCCGAGGAAGCGAGACTTATTTCCGGCGCGAACACAGAAGTCAGCATTGTTGATACAGGAATCGCAATTACACAGAATGTACAGATTCATCCCGCCGTCACAAATATCTACGCTTCCGAAATCGTTCTTCCTTCCTACGAGAGAATGAACGAAGTTGTAACTCTCAAGGTAACTGCCTGATGATTTACCTCACACCTAAATATTCGGTTAATTACCGTGGTGTGTGGCACAATGCGGGAGAAAAGTTTGAGATATCTTCCTCCGATACTGCGGAACTTTCGGCGCACGGAGTGATAACCGAAGAAAAAGAAAAGACTGTTGTAGCGGAAGAAAAACCGAAGACAACAACTAACACACGCAAAAAGAAATGAGAAAGGCGGGAGAAAATGACCGACATTGAACGCTTGAAAATCAGAACGGAAGAAAGTGATACACGCATTCTCTATGAGCTGCTTGAAAGCGCGGAAAATATCATAATCTCCCGCCGTTTCCCCTTTGGGGGAGAAAATGCCACATTTGAAGAACGGTACAGAGACCTCAAAATACGCATAGCGGAAGACATGTACAACAGGCTCGGCGCGTCTGGGCAGCTCTCTCATTCCGAAAACGGTATTGACCGAAAGTGGAGTTCCGAATGGGTGTCCGAACAGCTTCTAAATGAAATCATTCCGAAAGTAGGCAGACCGACATGAGATGTTTGAAAAAGAACAAGCGTGAATTTTGGTATGCACTCTATCTCGGAAACGAGGACGGAAAAGACGAAAACGGACTGTACACGGGAGAACACACTGCGAAATACTCAACTCCGAAGAAGTATAAGGCTAACATATCGGCGGCTAAGTCGGCTTCGATGAATGGCGACGTTATAGTTGAAACGTTCGGAACGGATATACAGTACGACAAAATTATTGTGATAGATGAACCGAATTTTGAGATTGACGAACACACCGTGCTGTGCATTGACAAGCCTTTAACCTATGACGCGAACGGGAGCATGGAATACGACTACATTGTAACAAAAGCTGCACGGTCGTTAAACAGCGTTTCCTATGCGATAAGGCGGGTGACGGTCGACGGATGATAAACATCAGAATAAGAAATACGTGGAAAGTCGCGCGTCAGATAAAAGACTACACGCGCAGTCTCGGAGCAAAACTGAACACTTTTCTTGAAAAACTCGCCGACATAGGCATAACGCAGGCGGCAATCCATTTTCAAAGCGCGGAGTATGACGGTGTAAATGATGTTGTGGTTGATTCTTCGCCGACATGGCTTGACGAACACACGCTTGCCATAAACGCTTCGGGAGAATCAATACTGTTTATCGAATTCGGAACCGGCGTATATAATCCCGTGATGCATCCCAAGGCTGACGAACTCGGCATGATTCGTGGTGCATACGGCAAGGGCTACGGTCAAAACTACACATGGTACTATCGCGGAGACCCCGGAACGAACGGTGAAGACCTCGGCAACGGAAGAATAAGAACTCACGGCAACAATGCCAACCGCTGCATGTGGGACGCTTCCGAGGAAATGCGCCGAAGAATATACGACATCGCAAAGGAGGTGTTCTCATGATTGACATTGAAAACGTGCTTTACACGGAGCTTTACAATGCGCTCAAAGAGAAGTTTCCTGCTCTGTCTATATCGGGCGTTGAAGAGCGTTTGCCCTCATCATTTCCGTTTGTGAGCATTGTTGAAGCGGACAATCTTGTGCGTTCTGACACGATTGACAGCTCTAACCGCGAGAATCACGTGAATCTGCTTTATGAGGTGAATATTTACTCCAACAAAGCGGGAGAACGCAAAACGGAAGCGAAAGCAATTCTTGCTGAAATAGACCGACAGCTCACAATGCGCGGATTTTTGAGGACTGCGGCGCAGCCTGTTTCTTTAAACGACGGCACGATTTACAGAATTATCGCACGTTATACAGGATGTGCGGACAAGAATAATGTTATCTATAGGAGGTAATTTAGATGGCTATACCTACCCCTGTAACCTCGATGGGCGTATTCCTGATGAAGAAAGACTCAGGAAGCACATACACAAAGCTCATTGATATAAACTCTTTCGGCGACCTCGGCGGTACTCCCGAAACGCTTGACGCTACAACTCTTTCGCATTACGTATCTGTCAGCGTACTCGGCATTCAGCAGCAGGAAAGCATTGAGTTTGAAGCTAACTACACTAAGACGGAATATAAGGCTCTTGAGGCAGGTCAGAACACCGCAACAGACCTTTCCGTTTGGTTTGGCGGTACAAGTGCGAACGACGGCACATACACTGCAACAGGCTCTAACGGCAAGTTCAATTTTAAGGGAATGTACTCTCTTAAAGTAAACGGTGCGGGAGTAAACGAAGTTATTCATTGCACCGTCACCGTAACCGCACTGACAGCTCCCTCACTTTCAGACGATACCTGATTAAAGAAAGGAAATATAAACCATGGCTAACAGAACTACAATTCAGTTTGAATACAACGGAACAGCATATACCCTCGGCTACACTATTGCGTCGCTCAAACGACTTGAGAAGAGCGGATTTTCTTTTGGAAACCTTGAAGACCATCTTCTGACGGCGCAGGAAGACCTTTTCTGCGCGGCTTTCGATGCTTTCCACAAGAATGTACCGAGAAATGAAAGAATGGCTATTTACAAGGAATTTGCCAACTCGGAAGACGGAGAGGAAGGCGAAACTGCGAACACTCTTTCCGACATCCTTTTCAGAATGGTAAATGAGGTAATCGAAGAAATGTCTCCCAAGGGAAACGTGAAGTGGAAGACGGTGAAGGGATAACACCATCTTCCGGCGATACGGGCATAACTGACGCTGAACCGACAGTTGGCAAGCCGTGGTTTGCGGAGTATGCGGATAATCTGTGCTCCTACTATATGTCTATAGGAGTTCCCTATGATGTGTACTGGGACGGAGACTTTACAGAACTTCGCTACTACCGAGAAGCAGAAGAATACAGACAGGAGCGAGATAATTATGCGGCGTGGTTACAAGGAATCTATGTATACGAGGCTGTAGGTTGTCTCGCTCCTATTCTTCATGCTTTTGCAAAACGCGGAACAAAGCCCGGTAAATATCCCGAAAAGCCATATTCCGTAACCGAAAGGCAGAGAAAAGCCGAGGAAGAAGCGGAAAAAGCTAAAAAACAAGCGGAAGTACAAAATCAAGCGTTCTCGTGGCTTTCCGCTATGCGACAAAAATTCAGTGGAAAGGAGAACAAAAACAATGGCTGACGGAACAATAGACAATCTGCAAATAGTAGTCACTGCCGAGACAAAGAAAGCGGAAAGCGCGCTAAAAAATCTTGTGAAAACGCTCGAACCTCTCAGAGAACTTATGAGAGATTTCAAGTCAATGCCGCAGGTAAGCAATTTTTTAGGCGGCAAGGACATAAAAGAAACAGCTTCTTCTCTCAAAACTCTTGCTACAGAAACGGAAAACGCCACTAAGAAATACCGCGCTTTAAAGGATGTTATGAAAAACTCCGCTACCGTCATGAAAGGCATGGAAAAGGCGAAGAAAATAAACATGCCTAAACCAGAGGACGATTATATGTCGGAACAGCTGAAAAACATTCAACAGGTTACAAACGCCTATATTCAAGCAAGAGAAGAGAGAGCAAAAAGCGTTTCTGATGAATGGCTTCATGGACGGTCAGAACCTATGGACTGGAAGTCGTTTAGCACAAAAGCGAAAAAACAGAAGTCTGAGATTCAAAAGGCTATGTTCGATTCAACGATTGATTCCATGTTTGCTAAACCGACTGCGGCGATGAATAAGCAGTTTAACGACATACTCAAGTCGGCGGGCAAAGAGACAAGTCAAAGCGACATACTCGAAAGCCTTATCAAAAACGCGGAACAGCTTGACGCTATGGGAAAACCGCTTGCTTCGATAACGGCGAAATTTGGCGAACTCAAAGCCAAAGCAAAAGGTGCTGCGAAGTCTATAAAAGACCTCGGTAAACAGATGAACAAGAGTTTCAAGAACACGGTTCTCGGTGAGACTATCGGCAAGGTCGCGGGTTCACTTGAAAGAATCCTTCGTTATCGTACTGTGAATGAGTTCTTGAAACAGATTGCCAAGGCATTCAGCGAGGGCGTAAACAACCTTTACCAATACAGTAAGGCGGTCGGGACTGACTTTGCAAGCAGTATGGACAGTGCCGCTACTTCCCTGCAATATTTTCGAAACTCTGTAGGTGCTATGACAGCTCCGATACTCAACGCGCTCATTCCCGTATTCGATTCGCTCATTGACAGAATAGTCGAGGGAGTAAACTGGTTGAATCAGCTTATCGCGAAAATGACTGGTGCTTCTTCGTGGACTAAGGCTATTCGCCAGCAGAAAGAATATGCGGAAGCAGCTAAGGATTCGGCGGCTGCTCAAAAACAGCTTCTTGCGGGATTTGACGAACTTAACGTTATATCAAGCACGGGCAGTTCTTCCGGCAAGACCACTCCCGACTACAGCGGAATGTTTGAAGAAGTATCAATGGAGAATATCTCGTCAAGCGTCACGGAATGGTCGGACAGGCTGCTTAGCACATGGGCGAAAATCAAAGAGTATGCAACAGAAATTGTGGCGGCTCTTCTCGGCATAAAGGTATCGGAGCTGTTCGGTGGAGGGTTTGGAACTTCTGCTACGCTTGCTATATCTTTTGCGGGACTTGCGTTTGAATTTGACGGCATAAAGAATCTTGCTTCAGGCGAAGTGACGAAAGAAAACATTCTTAAAGCGGTTATCGGCTCGCTTGCTACTATAGCGGGGCTTACCGTTAAATGGGGCAAGGCTGGACTGATTATAGGTTTGGTTGCTACTCTTGCAACTGCGGCTACTGCGTTTACGATAGGATTCAACGAGAAGACAAAGGCTTACTATAACCAGGACGAGTTATACAGACGAGCGAATGAGCTTTTCGAAAAATCTAAGCTCAATTTAAAAACAGAAGCCGATGTAGCTATAGAGATAGACAATCTTGACGCTCCTGTTAAAGAAGTGGAAAGTCAGATGGCGTATTTGAAAAATATAATTGACGCGGCTTTCGATATTGCTTCCATCCCAAAGGAACAAAGGACATCCGGCGAAGCAGAACTGTTAAAAACGCTCATTTCCGAAATAAATGGTATGGGTATAGACATTTCGATAAACGACGACGGTTCACTATCAAGGACAAGGCAAGAAGTCGAAGACCTCTATGCCGCCCTCGATAAACAGCTGAAACAGCAGGCTTATAGCGAAGTTATCAAAGATGCATATAAGCAGCAGGCAGACGCAATGGTTAGAATAAAAGACTACCAAGCCGAAAACGCAGAAGCTACAGACAAATTCAGGGAATCTCAGCAAAAGCTGTTTGACCTCATTCAAAATGACACGACATTACAATACTTCTTGCGAGAAGCTCACAGCGGGCTTGTTGATGTTAAAGATGCCAGTGAAATTACCACAGAATCTCTTTCGACTTCTCACAGCACAGCTATAACTTTCGCTAAGGTTTTAGGAGATGAAGGTGTAACTGAATTCGCGAAATACAGAGAAGCACTCGAAAAAGCAGAAAAAGCCATGGACAACAACAATCAAGCCATAAAAGACGCTCAAACTAACTTTGATAATGCGACTAAAAAAGTAGAGTTTTTCAAAGACCAAATGAACAGTCTTGACGGCATGACCGCAGGTGTCACTATTGATGTAAAAGCCGATTTCAGCAAGGTTGAGGAAGCGAGAGCTAAGATCCGCAAGACTAAGACGGATTCCATTGTTGACGATTTGCTGTTCAGCTCTCTCGATAATCAGTTTGCGGACGGCGGTTTCCCGGCTATGGGACAGTTATTCGTCGCGCGTGAAGCAGGACCCGAACTGGTAGGAACTATAGGCGGCAGAAACGCTGTTGCGAACAACGGTCAGATTATAGCGGGCATTCAAGCGGGTGTCACAAACGCTATGAACGGTGTACTACGCGCGAACAGCTCCGGCTCGGACAAGGATACCGCAGAGCAGAACAAACTTCTCAGAGAACAAAACAGACTGTTACAAAAGATTGCTGACAAGGAGCTTTCGATTTCTCCGTCTGTCGCTTTGGGACGCGCGGTAAAACGCTCCCAGAAGATGGTTGAACAGGTTACGGGTGGTTAAACATGACATCATTACTTAATTACACAATGGGAATAAAGTTCGGGGGGGTCAGTATTCCCGACCCTTCCGAATGGAATCCCTCAATAGCAGACGTTGATGAAAGTGCAGAGAGAGACGCGACTTCTGTTTTGCACAGAAACCGTGTAGGGCAGAAGATAAACTTCGGTTTCAAATGGAACTGCCTGACGTGGGCTGAAATGGCTTTAATACTCAACGCCGTCAATTCCGACAGCTTCACGGCAGTCTGCCCAGACCCATATCAAAAAGGCGGTACGCGCTCCGGCACATACTACGCGGGCGACAGGACTGCAACAACAAAATACTACTGGATTGACAAAGAAGAAGTTGCGAGGTTCGATTTGTCGTTCAACATTATTGAATTTTAGGGGGGATAACGTGTCGCAGGCTTTATCCAATCTTGCCGTAGGCTCAAAAGTCAAGTTCGGCAAGTATCAAGTGAACACAGAGGAAGCGCAGCCTATAATATGGACTATTGTTGCGAAAAATCATTGATTTAAGGTGCTTTGACGCTAAAGAACCGAACAATACGGCTTTTGGAAGAAGGGACTATGGAAATAACCGCTATGCTGTGTCGAACATAAAGCAATGGCTCAATTCAAGAGCGGCGGCTAATTCGTGGTATTCTTCACAGCATAGCTACGATCATTCGCCAAATTCGTCGGTATACGTAAACTTCGAAACGCAGTATGCGGCAAAAGCAGGATTTCTCAACTTGTTTTCCGATGATGAGTACAACGCGATACTTAACACGTCGATACTCACTGCAAAACCGACAGAAGACGGGGGAGGTTCCGAGACTATTGTTACTAAAGTCTTTCTGCCGTCAAAAATCGAAGTTGGAGTTAGTCAGGAAAACAACATATCCGAGGGTGCTTCATGGGAGTACTATACAAGTAACTCCTTGCGCCAAGGGCATCTTGCTGCACAATGTTTTGATAATACTTCGTCGAGTTTAAAACCAGACAGCAAAGATGAAGCGTGGTCTTGGTGGCTAAGAAGCCCTGAATATTCTATGACATCTAACGTTCGGACTGTATTAGATACAGGTCAGGTGTCGACAAAAAATTCATATAACGGCAGTATCGGTGTTCGTCCCGCTTTGAATCTCTCTTCTTCCCTGCTCGTTTCGGACACTACGGATTCAGACGGATGCTATACGGTCATGTTCGCAAGCACTTTAACACCTCCCGCTCCGGCAACTATTACTGTCCCTTCGGCAATCACGGTGGGAGACAGCATAGCGGTTTCGTGGGGT